>JANNAY010001418.1:0-4198 GCA_031384945.1 Deltaproteobacteria bacterium | reverse complement strand
GGCGTCGACATCGCTGTTGCAGACAGCGTGAAACGAAACCCCGGCAGCGGCCGCCAGGCCTCGACGACACGTTCGACGAAGACGCTCACCCCATCAGGGTTGGCCGCCGCAGCGCGCACCATGGCGTCAAAGGCCCCTGCGAGGGCGCGCGCGTCGGCCGGTGCCGTGTTCGAGCTCGTGCGTTCCAAGACGCGCACTCTGCGGCGGTCCAGCGGCTTCGGCAACGCCGTCGCAGCGTCCGCACGTCAGCGGATGAAATCACTCAGCAGGCGGCGAAGCGCGTCGAGGCTGAACGGTTTCGAGAGCGTGATGTTGGCGGTCGAGGCGAGCAGCGCTTCGGTTCGCTGCGAGGTGGCGCCACCCGTGAGCCACACGATGCGATCAGCCAGCGCCGGGTCGCGGGCGTGCAAAGACGCGTAGACGTCGGCGCCGCCGACGTCCGGCATCATCAGATCGCACAAGATGATGTCGGGCCGCTCGGTGGTCAGACGCAGCAGCGCGAGTCGTCCACTCGTCTCGACGACGACATCATGGTCGGCGCCGAGAACGCGCTGCAGCGTGCGGCCGATGGTTGGCTCGTCGTCGATGACGAGGATCTTGCCCCGGCGAACGGCCGGCGGTGGCGCGCTCTGCTGCAGCGGCAGAAGCACGCTGGCCTCGGCGGCGGGCAGAAAGATGCGCATGGTCGTCCCACGACCCAGCTCGCTCTCGACGACGATCTCGCCTCCGACGTCGCGGATGATGCGGTCGCAGATGCTGAGGCCCAGGCCCATCCCGGCCCCAACGTCTTTGGTCGTAAAGAAGGGATCGAAGATGCGGCTCAGCACGTCTTTGGCGATGCCCGGGCCCGTGTCGGCGACCTCGATCACCGCGCGGCCGACGTCATCGGTCGCGGTGCGGATCGTGATCGTGTGCTGGCTGACGCCGCCGTCGCCGATGGCCTGGGCCGCGTTGGCGATCATGTTGACCAGCACCTGCGTGATCTTGCCTTCGTCGGCCAGCACCGGCGGCGTCGCGCCCAGCTGACGCACAACCGTCGCGCAATGCCGCACCTGCCCTTGCGTCATCGTCAGCGCCGCGTTGACCGCCGCAGTGAGGTCGACAGCTTCGCGGCGGTCGGCGTCGACGCGGGTGAAGTGACGCAGCTCGCGAATGATGCAACTGACGCGTTGGGCGGCCTCGCGGGCATCGGCGAGAGCTTCGGTCAGGTTGTCGTTGGTGCCCTTGGGCAGTTGGTCGCGGAGGTAGTCGAGATTCCCGATGACGGCCGCCAACGGGCTGTTGATCTCGTGCGCCATCCCTGCGGTCATCGTGCCCACCGAAGCCAGGCGCTCGGACAGCGCCAGGCGATGCTCAAGCCGCTTTCGATCGGTCACGTCGCGAAAGACGACGACGCCGCCGAGGACGTTGCCCTGCGCGTCGATGATGGGCGTCGACGAATCGTCGACGGCGCGCACGGTGCCGTCGCGCTGAATGATGCGCGCATCCGAAGGGATGGTGACGGCGAAGCCGCTCTCCAGCGCCTGCACCACGGGGTCGGCGATCGTCTGGCCCTGACCATCGATGAGGTGGAAGACGTCAGCGACGGCGACGCCTTGCGCCTGTGCCCTGTTCCATCCCGTCACCTGTTCGGCGATCGCGTTCATGAAAGTGATGCGCCCCGCGCCGTCGGTGGCGATGACGGCGTCGCCGATGGATTCGAGCGTCGTCGCGAACCAGCGCTCTCGGGCGGCGAGTTGCTGCTCGACCTCGAACTTGCGGATCGCCACTTCGATCGCCGTTCGCAGGTCGCGCTCGTTGAAGGGCTTGACGAGAAATCCGTGGGGCGCCGTCTCTTTCGCCCTCATCAGCGTCGCTTCGTCGGAGTTGCCGGTGAGGTAGATGACCGGCACCGTGTGTCGCTGTTGAAGCAGCTGGGTCGTCTCGATGCCATCGAGGTTGCCCTTGAGCTTGATGTCCATCAGCACGAGATCGGGCGCTTCGGCCGCGACGAAGCTGAGCGCCTGGTCGCCGGTCGAGGCGATCGCCCCCACCCGGTAGCCCAGCCGCCTCAACGTGCGACGGATGTCTTCAGAGATGATGGCGTCGTCTTCGACGACGAGAATCGTGCTGGAAGCTTCGTTCATGACGCGCACCTGTTCTGCGGAAACGTGACGGTGAATCGCGCGCCGGGTGGCGCGCCGTTGAACTGGAAGGCGCCACCCAGCTGGCGCGCGAGGCCGCCAACCAGCGGCAGGCCGAGGCCCCGCGCCCGATCTGGATCGAAGCCGGCCGGCAGGCCCGCCCCGTCGTCCTCGACAGAGAGCGCCAGGCTCGCACCGTTCACGGCGAGCCGGATGCTGAGCGTCCCACCCTTTTTGGCAAAGGCGTGCTTGAAGGCGTTGGTGACAAGCTCGTTGACGACGAGCCCACAGGGGATCGCGTCGTCGAGGCTCAAGAAAAGGCCGGCGCCGTCGACGACGAGGTTGACGTCGTTGGAGCGCGGATCGGCGCGCCTGAGCTCATCGACGATGCTCGTCAGATACGCGCCCATGTCGACACGACCGAATTCGCCGGTGCGGTAGAGGCGCTCGTGCAGCAGGGCCATCGCGCGCACGCGGCTGCCTGTCTGCTCGAAGAGCAAGCCGGCAGCGACGTCGTCGATCTGTCCGCGGGCCAGGCTGATCAGGCTCGTCACGATTTGCAGGTTGTTCTTCACCCGGTGGTGCACCTCGGTGAGAAGCAGCTCTTTCTCGGCGAGCGCTGTGGTCAAGCGGGCGGTCGCGGCCACGCGCGCGGAGACGTCGATGGCGGAGCCGACCGTCGTCGGGAGGCCGTCCAACAACATCGACGCCGAATCAGAGTCGATGTGGATGACAGACCCATCGGCGCGCTGGGCGCGGATGGTTCCCAGAGGTGGCGCCGCCTCGCCCTTCGCGGCGGCGACGAGGCGCGCGATGGCGCGCGGCCGATCGTCAGGATGGATGAGCTGCACGGCTGGCATGCCGGTCAGCTGCGCCTCTGAGTAGCCGTACAGCTCGATGAGCTTGCGGTTGACGAGAACGATCTTGCCCCCTCGGTGCGCGAGGACGGCGAAGGGTGAGGCATCGAGGACGGCGTGAAACCTCGCCTCGACCTGGCTGGCCTGGCGCGCCCGCTCGACTTCGACCTCGGATGCGAGGTTCTTCATCTCGACAGCGACGGCCGATCGAGTGGACCAGACGACCGCGCCCGTTGCGAGAAAGAGGTTGCCGGTCGTCAGCAGCGCGACGCCAAAGCGGGTGTCGATGTAGCCGGCGTCTTGCAGCGCCAGACGCCCAACGGTGAGCAGCACCGGTCCGAGCGCGAGCACCGGCAAGAGGCTTCGTGCAGTTGCGCCGACGACGCTGGTGCTGACCAGCAGACGCAGAAAGTCGTTGTCGTTGGTGCGACGCGCCAGCGCGCCGATGGCCCCGACGACGACGAGCACAGCGGTCTGCGGCGCCATCGAGCCCGCACCCAATTGGTAGAGCGTCGAGGCTCTGAACAGGTAGCCCAGCGTCGCGATCACGCCGACGGCGAGGCCGACGACGAGAACGGCGACGGCGGCGTGGCCCCAGCGCGATGGCGCGGCGATGCCGAGGCCCAGGGCGAGCAGCGCAAACGCAGTGCTCGCCGCCATGCGGCCTGGCGCGTTGTGGTTCGCATCAAGCGCATCGACCGCGAGCAGCTGGTCGATGCCGAGGTTCACGCCGAGATGTTCGACGAGGGTCAGCCCCGCGATCGCAGCGGCGATGTAGGCGCCGGCTGCGCGCTTCGTGATGAGTGCGAGGCCGAGGCCGAGGAAACAGGTGGCTGCGTTCGCCTTTGCCGCCGCGTACCCGGCGAGGCGGACGAGGTCGCCAACCTCGAACAGCCAGCCGGCCAGCGTCAGGGCTCCCAGCAGCAGCAGCGTGGTGCCGCCCAGGAGGGGCAGCAGAGCCGCGGTGCGCACAGCGCGGTCGTCTGGGTGAAGCGTCTGCACAAACCCCCAAGTTGACCGTGGACATCGGCGCAGATCCGCTGCGCTTGAGCTCTTCAGAAAACGACGATGCGGCGCTCAAAAGTAGACGGAAAACCAGCCAACTGGGGTGCCGAGTTCGCGTGGTGGATCTGATGCCCCCCCCCCGCCGGCTCTGGGTTCCGCTCAAGCCGGTGAGAAAACAACCGATGATGACCGATGCCCAATTTTCGCGCCCTG
>JANNAY010001387.1:0-11436 GCA_031384945.1 Deltaproteobacteria bacterium | reverse complement strand
AGGAGTGGGCATCGTGGAATTTGGGTTTGCCCCCGCGCAGCGGGGGTACTGGGGGCTCTGCGGCGCGGGCAACGCAAGGCGACGACCCGGTTCCGCGTGCCTCGCGATGGCTCACGCCACCCAATCGTTGCGCGACAGCTCGACGACGACGCCCTCTTCGACGCCGACAGCGTCTCCGCCGACGTCTTGTTCGCCGAAGAGAAGCCGCGCCGCAGAGCCCCCAGTACCCCCGCTGCGCGGGGGCAAAGCCATCTCCCGCCCTTCCCCTGCCCGGGCATTCAAGGGTTGGGCATCGTGGAATTTGGGTTTGCCCCCGCGCAGCGCTGTGTCGACGGAGGCGCAGCCGGCGAAAACGACGATCAGCCGATGCAGGCGCGGGCGACGAGGGCGCCGACGAGGGCGCCGACGAGGACGAGGGCGGCCAACGTCCACGGCGGCCACGACGTCGTTGGCTCTAACTTCGCCGCGGCGGGGGCGTGGGAGTCGAAGAATTCGTCTTCGGGGCCGAGCCACTTCGACAGCTCGGGCTTCTTCGGCGAGGGCAACGCCGTCGGCAGCGTCGACGTCCCCGCCACCGTCGCAGGCTCGGGCGCCGCGGGCTCGGGCGGCTTCTTCTTCGCCTCCAACATCAGCGGCGGCTCTTCTGAAACAACAGCAGGGGCCGGCGCCGGCGGAGCGGTGGCGCGCTGGTCGAGCCAGGAGCGGTCGGCGCCCGCGGCCTCGACGGCGGCCACGTCGTCGACGACGGAGGGGGCGGAGCCCGCGTCGTTGGAATCGTCGTCGTCGCCGTCGAGGTCGGCGCGCTCGAGGGTGCCCTGCTGCAAGAGGCGCTCGACGACCCGCAACGTCAACGGCGTCGACAGCGGCGACTCAGCCAACAGCGTGCGCAGATCGCGGGTGCCGTCGAGCAGGCGGACGACGCGCTTCACCTCTTCGGGCAGCCCCGCGAGGACGGTCTTCAAAGCGAGGTAGCGGACGGCCCAGCGGCGTGAAAAGCCGCCGACGCGCGCGGCGGACTTTTCGAGATCGCGGGACCAGGCGTCGAAGCGCTCGACGAGGGCCGCGGCGGCGCCGACTTCGCCGGCGACGGCCCAGGTGTCAGGAGACGGCCTCGCGACAGCGACGCCCGTCTGCGTGCGCACGGCGCGGCGGGGCGAGAGCAGCAGGCGAAAGAGGGCGTCTTCGCCCGAGAAGGGGCCGGCGCTGACAGAGCGGACGACGGCGCCGTCGACGACGACGCGGGCGGTCCACGCCCCCAGCGAGAGCTCGTGGACGACCGCAGCAGACGACCCCTCGGCGGCTTCCAACAGCGCGCGCAACATGGGGCGGAAGGTCGCCGCTGGCCGCGCAGACCGCAAGTTCTCGTCGACGTCAGCGCGCCGCGGCGTCGGGCATTGGGCCGACGCACCCGACGAGATCCGCGACGACGTCACGGAACGCGCCAAAGCCGCCGGCTGCGTGGTATCTGCGGAGTCCCTTTTCGGTCCCTCGATCGTGACGCGCCGCAACAAACGGCGCCCTGGAGCCTGCAGATGACCATCCCCAGCGTGCGCGGCAACACCACCATCCCGAACGTCAACGTCAACCCGCAGCCGAACACGACGGCCACGACGGCCACGACGGCCACGACGGCGACGACGGCGACCTCGACGGTCACGCCGGTGACGACGACGCCGGCCACGGCCACGCCCGTCGGCAACCCCAACCTCAGCGGCGCGCCCGCCGTCGTCACCCGCGAAGCCAAGGGCCTGCCGGCCGGCTTCGACATGAAGACCGCCGGCTTCGACGGCATGGGCATCAGCGGCGTCGGCCAGGGCATGACCGGCACGTACATCGCGCGCCCGTCGGCCAGCAGCTTCGTCGCCTACGGCGACGTCACCAACGTCAAGCCGACGCAAGAAGGCTTCACCGTCGACGTCCAGCTCTGGGCGCAGCACGCCACCGACGAGGTCGGTCTCTTCTTGCAGCTGCCCGTCATCGACAAAAAGACCGGCAACATGACGCTGGTCAACCTCGACCTGCTGACCCACGACGCTGGCAAGGGCAGCTTCTCCGAAGCCATCACCACGACGGCGACGAAAGAGCCCATCTCTGGCGCCGCTTCATTCACCGGCACGCGCAGCTACTCGTTCTCGCTCAAGCAGATCAACGACTTCATCAAGAAGAACGGCCTCGAGCTGCAGGTGAAGCCGGGCGACCAGCTGTCGATCTCGGGCCTCGTGAAGAACGCCGGCCACCGCATCATGAACTCGGTCTCGAACGCCTTCACGGTGCCGAGGCCGACCGTCACCAACTCGATGAGCGTCGCCGCTGGCCGCATCGCCAACATGACGGGCGCGCAGACGGTGAAGGCGCAAGACCTTCCCCTCGACATCACCGTCAAGCTGCCGAAGGCGCTGCTCGACAAGAACATCGGCTTCTACGCCGGCCCCGGCAGCTACTCGAACTACAAGAGCATCACGCCGTCGAACATCCTCGAGGGCGAGATCACCACGCGCCTCGAGTCCGAATACAAGGGCTCGGTCGACGCCAAGCAGATGCACACCATGATCACCAAGGGCTACGAGCTCGCTGACCTCAGCGAGAAGGCCCTCGGTGGCGACGCCGCTGCCCGCAAGAAGCTCGATCGCTTGCTCGGGCCCGACCTCGTGCTCACCCCCGTCAAGCGCCACTGGATGGCCTCAGACGGCGACCCCCTCGGCAGCCGCGAGCTCAACGACAAGGGCGTCATCGGCACCCACGACGCCGCCGGCAAATTCACGCCGACGCTCGACTCCGCCGGCAAAGAGATCACGATCAACCGCGACGCCCAGGGTTGGCCGAACCTCGACCCGATGAAAGACGCCTACTCCGACGACAAGAACCTCACGTTCTCGAAAGAGTCCGGCGCGGCCCGCATCCGCGGCAACAAGCAGAAGATGGGTCACGCCGAGTTCAAGATCGGCCAGGGCGCGCTCGACCCGAAGACGGGCATCCGCCAGCGCGTCGAGACCGGCCTCTCGCTCAAGGCGGGCGCCACCGAAGACCAGCTGAAAGAGCTGCTCGAGTACATCAAAAAGAACCCCGGCTCTGAGCTCGCGCAGTCGCCCCTCGGCCACGTCATCGAAGAGGCCCGCAAGGGCGGCGTTCTCGATGCCATGACCACCGAGCGCACCTCGTGGGCCGACGTCACCCAGATCCGCCACAAGTTCGAGCTGAAGAACACGAAGACGGGCACGGCCGCCGAGCTCTCGCTCGACATGGTCACGGCCCAGACGACGCGCAAAGACCACGAAGTCGGCGGCGCTCCCCAGGTCCGCGAGTACTACGTGATCGAGACCGAGCTCGATCACCTGCAGCTGAACTCGAACAACGTCACCGAGCTGGCGAACCCGACGGCAAAGGCGGCGCTGACGTCGCCCGTCGAGCAAGAGACGTGGCTCAAAGACACCGCTGAGAAGCAGAAGAAGGGCGACGTCGAGCTCGAGGTCATGGCCAAGCCCCAGCTGCACGGCAACGAGCACGTCACCGAAGGCTCGTTCCGCCAGACGGCGTCGTACAAAGACTTCGAGTCGATGCAAGAGAAGCTGCTCGTCGCCGTGTGCGACGGCGGCGCCTTCAAGCCCGGTCCGGCCCGCCAGAAGTCGGCGCACTTCGCCGAGCTCCTCGGCCTGATCCCGCCCGAGGCCACCGTCACCATCTGAGACCAACAGGTCTGCTGAGACTGCAGCCGAAGAGCTGAAGAAGAAGAGGGAGCAGCGATGCCTCCTTCTTCGTTTGCGCCGTCGTTTGGTGGCATGGTCCCGGGTCTGGAGGCCACCCATGCGTCGTTTCTTCCTGTTGCTCCCCGTCGTCATCGCCGCCGCCGCCGGCTGCCCGGCCACGCAGGCGTTCTGCGAGAAGCAGTTCGAGTGTCAAGATGAGCTCGGGTTGAAGCTCGAAGACGACTACGTCGACGTCTGCGTCGCCGACACCGACGGCAACCTCGCTGCGCTGCGCGCCAACGCCGAGCCTGAGTGTGAAGACCTCGCCAACGCCCAGGTCGCGCTTGCCGGCTGCTTGCTGACCCTCGACTGCGACAAGATCGCCGACGAAGACGAGTGCAAAGACTTCCGCAAGGGCGTCGCCGATGCGCTCGACGAAACCGACGGCGGCGCCGCCTGCGACGCCATCGAAGACTGATGCTGCTTCGTCGGTTTCTCGTTCTCTGTGCCGTGGCGAGCGGCGCCTGCGTGACAGCAGCGCCGATCGCCCGGCTCGATCCCGCTGAGCAGCTCGCGCTCATCGACATCGACGTCGTCGACGGCACCGGTGGACCGACGCTGCACCACCAGGACGTCGTCGTCGCCGGCGACCGCATCTTTTCGATCGCGCCGACCGGCGCGCAGGTGAACGCGCGCAAGATCGACGGACGCGGCAAGACCCTCTTGCCCGGCTTCGTCGACGCCCACGCCCACGTCTCTGGCAGCGGTGTGCCTGCCAAAGATGGCAGCGGCATGAACACCTACCAGAACCTGCAGCGCTGGCTGCTCGCCGGCGTGACGACGGTGTTCGACATGTCCGGCGCAGCACCTGAGATGAGCGAGTTGGCCGAGCGGCTCGACGACTACGCCATCGCCGGTCCGCGGTTGTTTCACACGCATCTCGTCATCACCGGCAAGGGCGCGCACCCGAGTCCCATCAGCAAAGCGTTGGTGCCGAACGGCGCGCTCGCCGCTTTTGTGCTGCCGCAGGTCGAAGACGACGACGACATCGCCAAGGTCCTCGAAGACGCCGACGAATACCTCGTCGACTACGTCAAGATCGCCATCGACCGCATGCCTGCGGGCACGCCGCAGCTCGACCGCTCGTTGATGATGAAGCTCGTGCGCGAGGCAAAAAAACGCGGACACCTCGTCTTCGTCCACGCCGGTGACGTCGACGACGCCGTCGCCGCCGCCGAAGCCGGCGCCACCGCGCTCGCGCATCTGCCGTGGCGCGGTGAGCTGACGGCCGACAAGGCGCAGCGGCTCAAGCAGAGCGGCGTCGTCGTCGTCACCACCGTCGCCATGTGGGACACCCTGCCCAAAGCCATCGCCGGCGACTTCGTGGCCAGCGAGGCCGACGTCGACCTCATCCCCGCCGACATTCGCGCCACCGCCGAGCACGCCAAGCAGACCGACCCCGACATCGTCGCCACGGGCGAAGAACTCGGCCTGAACCACGAGAACCGCGAGCGCAGCTTTCAGGCGCTGCTGGCCGCTGGTGTGCCGCTGTTGGTGGGCACCGACGCGAGCATCCCCGCGGTGTGGCCCGGCAGCGGCTACGTCGCCGAGATGAAGGCGCTGCTCGCCCACGGCTACCCCGTCGACGCGCTGATCGTGTCGATGACCTCGCGCGCCGCCCGCGTCGTCGCCGGCGACAACGCCGACTTCGGCGTCGTGCAGACCGGCAAATGCGCCGACCTCGTCGTCGTCGATGGCGACCCGCTGCGCGATCCGTCGCTGCTGTTCAAGCCGTCGCTGGTGCTGCGCGGCGGACACGTCGTCGAGCGTCTCCCCCTCAAATGACGAGAACATGACGCTCATCATGTGAGAAGTTCCGCCGGAACTTTCACCCGGAGCCGCTCATGTTGAAGAAGGTCCTCGGCGTCGTCGCCGCCCTCGTCGTCGTCTTTGTCGCCGTCGTCGCCACCCGCCAAGGCGAATTCACCGTCGAACGCAGCGCCGTCGTCGACGCCCCCGCCGACGTCGTCTTCGCCCGCGTCGACGGCTTCAAGAGCTGGGACCTCTGGTCGCCGTGGTCCAAGCTCGACCCGGCGATGACCAAGACGCTGACCGGCCCTGAGGCGGGCAAGGGCGCCCACTACGCGTGGAAGGGCAACGACCAGGTCGGCAGTGGCAACATGACGGTGACCGAGTCGACGCCGCCGGCGCCTTCTGCTGCCGGCAAGGTCGTCATGGACCTCAACTTCACCGAGCCCTTCGAGGCCGCCAACGTCACCACGTTCAACATCACGCCCGACGGTGACAAGTCGAAGGTCAGCTGGGTCATGACCGGCCAGAACAACTTCATGTCGAAGGCCGCCGGCCTCTTCATGGACATGGACAAGATGATCGGCGCCGACTTCGAGAAGGGCCTCGCCGACCTCAAGGCGCTCACCGAAAAAGACGCGGCCGAGAAGAAAGAGGCGGCGAAGGCGGCGGCGGAGAAGGCGGCGGCGGATGCGGCGGCGGTGGCGACGACAGCGCCGACGGCCCCGACGACGCCGCCGCAGTAGACGACGTCGCGCACCGCCGCATCGACGTCGACGTGTGGAAAGCGAAAGGCCCGCGAAGAGCAGTCTTCGCGGGCCTTTTTTCGTTCTGCAGCGCGTGTCTCAGAAGGGACGGGGGAAGGGCTCGACGACACCGAGCTGGCTCAGCGTCGGCGGCGCGAGCTCGTCGTCGCCCCATACGAGCTCGAGGGCGTGCCACATCTGCTGGTCGTCGGTGAAGGCTTGCTGCAGCTCGATGGCCTGGCTGCCGTAGACGAAGACGCGGACGATGGCCGTGAGGTCGGGGGCGCCCGCGGTCTGCTTGTTCCAATAGTGCACGAAGATGGTCCACTTCGAGCCCGGCGCGGGATGCTTGAGGTTGACGTTCTCGGGGCCGTAGCCCTCGTCGTCGTCGACGTCGAGGCGGGGGTTGCGGTCGGGGTTCACTGACCATGGGCCGGGCGTGTCGGGTGCCAGCGGCTGGCGGTTCGAGAAGTAGCAGTCGCCCTCGTGGGTGAAGACGTTGCCGTCTTCGTTCAAGATGTGCAGGTCGAGGTCGGCGTCGGGATGATCCCAGACGAGCTGCACGTGCAGGTCGTCGAGTGGCACGACGTTGACGTCGACGATGGCGGGCAAGCACGAGCGGATCTTCGGGCTGTTCGGCCGCGACGGATCGTTGGCAAAGACGTCGAGCTGCACCTGGTAGAGGCCGGCGAGGTCGGCTTCGAATTCGGTGCGGTCGCTGGTCTCGCTCGCCAAGACCGCGGTGCTGCCGATGGGCCGCACGAGCATCGACCACTCATAGCCGTCGGGCGGCAACATGATCTGCGTGCCGGGGGCGACGGCGTGGGACTCTTGTCCGTCGATGCGGACGGTGTCGAAGGGCGCGATTTCGATGCCTTCGTCGACGAGCCTGGCGATGGCGACGGGGCACTCGACGGCCTGCGCCGTGAGAGGAATCTCGATGTGCGCGTCGCTGAGCGGATCGGTGTCGTTGCTCTCGATGATGAGCGTGCCGGTGTGTCGATCGGTGTCTTGCGGCTGAAAGATCAGCTGCACGTCGACGTTGGCGTCGCGGGCGCCGAGGTTGACGGCGGTGGTCGCGTCTTTAGCGATGCCGCCGACCGAGATGCGAAACGACGGGTCGCTGTCGTCGGACAAGTAGACGTGGTCGAGCAGCAGGTCTCTGACGCCGACGTTCTTGAGGTTGACGTTGGCTCTGCCGATGTCGGCGCGGCCGATGGTGCCGAATTCGACGACGACGTCGCCATCGTCGGCGACGGCGGCGGGGTCGACGCCGGTGGAGCCAACGACGGCGTCGATGCCAGCGACGCTGACTTCGATCTGCGGCAGGCCGACGTTGATGGCGTTGACGGTGATGTGCACCTCGACGTGGTTGGGCCGCGCCAGACGCTTGGTCACGTCGTCGATCTCGATCTGTGAGTCGACGATGAGGGTGGCTTCGATGGTGCCCTCGACGACGGGGCGCACGTTGACGATGAGCTCGCCGATCTGGCCGGGCAACACGCGCTCTTCGTCGCCGTCGACCAGGCGAAAGGCCGGGTCGCTGTCGTCGGTGAGCACGGCGGTGACGTCGTCAAGGTTGACGCTGCGCTGGTTCGGCAGCTTGAAGCTGATGGGCGTGTCTTGCGCGACGGGGATGCCGTTGAGCACGGCGTCTTCGGGGTCGACGACGAGGGCCGGCCGCAGCGGGTCGACCTCGGGGTCGCAGTCGCAGCCCGAGAGCCCCCCGACACCCGTCGAGCCCAGAAAGGCGCAAACAGAGGCGACGACGACGGCGGCGGAGCGCGTAAGCATGCGCCACGGTAGCGCGGGGCCGGCCGCGGCGCAGCCCCGGGATCTGCGCCCACCGACGACGGCGTTGACGAGCTCGGCGCCTGCGACATCGACGCAGCAGTTGTGGATCTCTCAGCCGGCGAATTCGCGGCGTCGTCTTCGGCGGACGCAGGCGGCATCCGTCGTCGTCGGACAGTCGTATCGACTGTCCGGCCGAATCAGCGGCGCGACAGCGCCAACGTTGGAGGCTCATGCTCACTGCGATGCGTTTCCGTCGATCTGCACGCCGAATCACACGCGCCCGCGGCTTTTCGCTCATCGAGGCGATGACCGCGGTCACAATGCTGGCGATTCTCGCGGCGCTGGCAGTGCCGAACCTCTCGCCCGAAGTGAAGAAGGCGCAGCTCGAAGGCGCCACCGAATCCATCGCCGCGTTCGTCACCGCCGCCCGCACCGACGCCATCACGTCACGCCGCTGTGTGCGGGTGCGTTTGTCGACGACGCAGCGGCCGCACCGCCTCATCGCCGAGGCCCTCAACGCCTGGGATTGCGACGGCGCCACCGGCCTCGACAACGACACGCAGACGCCAGAGAACGCGCCGCGCATCGTCGGCACCGGCAGCGGCCAGACCAACCTGTGGTTGCAGCTGCGTGACCTGCCGCTGCCCGCTGCGGCCATGGACGTCTCGTTCGGCGCCCCCGACGGCACCGGCCTCGCCATCGACAACGCGGCGGGCGGCGGCGGCGTGCGCGAGCTGCGCTGGCGTCCCACGGGTCGTTTGTATTCGCGCGACCGCATCGTCTCCAACGACGACGTCGCCATCCGCGTTGACCACAAGGGCTTGACCAACACCGACAGCAGCAAATTCGTCGTCGTCGAGAGCCAGGGCCTCGTCTGTGCTTTGCCGCGCGGCGCGCTGCCGACGCGCGTCTCGACGGCGAGCCCCAACAACCTGGTGTGCCCATGAGCCGCAACCCCGTCCGCCGCAGAGGGGCGCGCGCCTTTGCCCTGCTCGACGTCATGATCGGCGGCACCATCGTCGCCACCTTCGCCGCCATCATGTTGGTGCAGCTGGGGTCGGCGCAGACCATCTCGGCCATCGCCGGCCGCGACCTCGCCGCCTCGCGCCTCGTCAGCGAGCGCCTCGAGGCCGCCCGCGGCCGCGGCGCCCGCGCCTCGTGCGCCACCGCCGGCACCACCAGCGAGAAGGTCTCGCGCGGGCAGCGGCCGTACACGGTGAAGACGACGACGTCGGTGACGAAAGAAGAGACGCAGCAGGCCGCGACGACCAACTTTCTCACCCGCTACTGCGAGATCCTCGTCGAGGTCACCTTCACCCCCACCAACGATCCGCGCACGGTCAAAGCCGCCACGAGGCTCTACCTGTGAAGCGCGCGTTTACGCTCATTGAGATCACGATCGCGCTGTCGGCGTCGCTGGCGATCATGGCGGTGGCGACGTCGTTGGTGGTGACGTCGTTGCGCGACGCGCGGCGCTCGCGCGTGCGCACCGAGCTGTCGCGCGACGGACAGCTCATCGACCGCATGTTGCGCAGCGAGCTGCCGCAGATCGGGCTCGGCATGCCCATCTCGCGCAATCTGCGCAGCGACTACGGCACCGCCGATGTCAGCACCTTCTACGCCGCCGTGCTCGTCGCCAACCCCGAGCAGATCGGCTTCATGGCCGACCTGCCGCGGCCCGACGCCCAGATGAACACCTTCGGCATCTTGCCGAACCGCCCCCTCGGCGGGCGCGACCGCATCTTCTGGCTCAACGACTCGACGGGCTCATGCCTGCCCGACAACGGCGGTGGCTCGTGCACCATTCAAGAGGCGTCGTTGCTCTTCGCCGGCGATGCCCTCGGCGCCTGCACATCGTCGGCGTCAGACCGCGGCTGCCCGTGGAGCATGAAGCGCCTGGCCCCCGGCGAGCCGTTTCAGATCGTGGCCGGCGACGGCTCGTGGACGCACGCGTTGATGCCGTCGACGCCGTCGTTGGCGAATTCGTCGGCGACGCCTTCGATCGCGGCGCTGAAGCTCGACGCGCAGTGGCCGACGACGTGGCCGAACACGGCGCCGGGTGACTTTCCTGGCGGCGTGCGCGGGCAGGGCTACGTGACCACCCTCGACCGCGTCTTCTACGTCTTCACGCCGCCGTCATCAGACACGTCCGGCAGCATCTTTCGTGTGCAGTGTTGGGGCGATCCCGATCCGCAGAACGACGCGTGGCCCGGTCCGACGAAGACGACGGTGCCGCCGCTGTCGACGCTGCGCTTTGGCGTCACGCGCAACGGCAACAACGTGCCGCAGGTCTGCACCGACGCCGAAGTCGTCGCCCGCCACGTCGTCTCCGTCGTCTTCCGCTACTTCGACGTGCTCGACAACGAGCTCGTCACCGTCGACAGCGCGCTGAAGAAGAGCAGCATTCGCCGCATCGACTACGAGGTCGTTCTCGAGCGCGAGCACGACAAGCGCACGCTGCAAGAGCAGCTCACGGGCTCTGTCGCCATTCGAAATCCGTGAGGTCACCGTGACGAAAGCGACCCAGAAGAAGAAGAAGACGACGACGACGAAGAAGCCGCGGGCCTTTGTGCTGCTCATCGTGGTGATGCTGATGGCCGTGTTGGGCGTCGCCGTCGCCGTGCAGCTCGACACCGCCCGCGGCCAATCGAGCGAGTCGTCGCGCACGCGCGACGACGCCGCCGCCCGCGCCGTCGCCGAGACCTGCCTCGACTTGTTGCTCGCGCAGACCCGCGGCTACTTGACGTCGTCGACGCCGCCGCCGCCTGACTTCGATCCGCTGCTCGATCCCAGGCTCAACGACACCAACAACGACCCCGACGCCGACGACTTCTTGCCGCCGCCCCTCGCCGGCAGCGACGTCAGCAACAGCGATGTGTTCTTGCCGAAGGGCAGCACGCGCCTCTCGTCGCACTACCGCCTCTACCGCTTCACCACCCAGGGCAGCGCGTGCCTGGTGCGCTTCGACGACAACTCCGACGACGCCGTGCCGTCGCCGATGTTGCCGCCGGCCGCGACCACCAACAACGGCGTCATTGAAGGACCGGCCGGCGACAGCGGTCGCGACATCCTCAACCGCGACCGCGACCGCGCCATCCAGCTCACTTCGATCGGCATCTTTCCCGCGCTCGCCAACGTCGCCGACGACGACGTCTTCGACCGCGCCCACGCCCGCGTGACCTTGCGCCGCGTGGTCGAGACGTCGGGTGGTCCGGCGGTGTGGGCCGGCGATCGCTTTTTCACTGCCCAGGACAACGCCGTCTGCGGCCTCGGTGGCGTGACGGCCGAGGTGCTCAACAAGGGCAGCGACACCCTCTGCGTCTGCGGCGAGCAGAACCTCAACAGCGCGCCGCCGGCACCCTTCGCTTGTGACTACACCTCGGCGCTGAAGCCGGGCGCCATGT
>JANNAY010001384.1:0-2325 GCA_031384945.1 Deltaproteobacteria bacterium | reverse complement strand
CCCGAAATTCGGGGCCGGGGGTCTTCTCCGCAGCCGGCTACTTTTTCGACGGCGGCCGCGACAAATTCGAATTCGTCATGCCGTCTTTGATGGGCGCCTGCGAGGCCTGCGACGACGGCCGCTTCATCACCGGATTCGTCTTCGGATCGGCCGACGGCAGCTTCGACCCCGTCTGCGACGACGGCCGCTGCATCTTCACCGTCACCGGCTCGGGCTCGGGCTCGGGCGGCGCCAGCGAGACGTTGTTGACCTCGAGCAGCGACCGCACCCGTCGCACCGCGGCGACGTCGGAGACGCCGAGGGCGATCATGTCTTTGGCGGCGCCGTCGACGTCGCCCTCTTTGAATTTCACTTCGGCGCGCAGGGCCCGCGAGCCCGCGTCTCTGCTGTCGACCTCGATGGCGCGGTCGAGCAACGCCTTCGCCAACGGCAGGTCGCCAGCGTCGATCTGCACCGCCGCCAGCGTCGTCAGCACCCAGATGTCGAAGGGGTCGAGCGCGACGAGCCCCTGCAAGAGCGGCACTGCGTCTTTGGTGCGGTGGTCGCGCAACAGCGTGAAGACCTTGGACTTCAAGGCGTCGCGTTGGGCGTCGGTGACGCCGATGACGCCAGCGAGGGTGACGGCGCCGCGTTCAAAGGCGCGGCTGACTTCTTCGCCCGAGTAGACCTTTTTGCCGGCGGGCTTTTTCAACCCCATCTTCGGCGACGTCTCGTCTTTCGACGACGACGAAGAAGCCGGCGTCGTTGTCGGCGCCGGCTTCGCAGGTGTCGTCTGAGGCGTCGTCGTCGTCGGGGGAGGTCCTGAGCGCGGCTTCATCCGACGGTCTTAGCGCGAGTGGTCAGGGGGCGGCGC
Source organism: Deltaproteobacteria bacterium (assembly GCA_031384945.1). Classification (GTDB taxonomy): domain Bacteria; phylum Myxococcota; class UBA727; order UBA727; family VGSZ01; genus VGSZ01. The sequence goes on along the minus strand of JANNAY010001384.1, from coordinate 1,472 downwards.
GGCGGACGGGGCCGCGGTTCATCGACGACGCCAGCTGGCTCTTGAGGTCGTCGGCTTCGACGAGCGAGCCCAGCGACGCAGCGACGTTGGCGATGAAAGACTCGACGCTGAAGCCCTCGAGGAAGCCGAGGCCGCCGCCGCCCATGCCGCCGTGCTTCTGGGCCGCGGTGCGGATGTCAGCCTGTCCGTTGCCGCCGATGATCTGGTCGTACGAGTTCTTGCCGTCGAAGTTGTCGCGGCTGCCGGTGACGACGCCCTCGAGCTTGCCGTTGGTGGCGCGGAACCAGTCGACGTTGTTGCCGTCGCTGCGCAGCATGAAGGTCGCGCCGGTCTGCAGGGCGGCGGAGTTCTGGTTCATCCAGGCTTCGCCGTCTTGCGTCTTCGCGCTCATCTTCGGGCGGTTCTCGTTGATGCCGCTGATCTCGACGCGGTCGTTGCCGGCGACGATCGAGATGCCCTTGGTCACCGAGTGGCCGACCTCAGAGGTCGTGTCGCAGCGGATGACGGTGCCGTCGGGCAGGGCGAAGTTGCTGTCTTTGGTGAAGTCCCAGCGCGTGCCGTCTTTCTCTTGCACGTGGGGGTCACCCCAGACGTGCGTGAGGGGCTTCTCCGGAGGCTTCGAGCCGGGGCCGTAGATGTCCCACGACATGTCGTCACCGGTGGCGACGACGGTGTAGCCGCCCGGCGTGCGGACCGCGTTGGGCGGAAAACCTTCGGGGCTCGTCGACAAGCCCGGCGGCGGCTGCGCGGCAGGAGGCGGAACGACGTTGGTGGCCGGCGGCGGCGGCGTCGCCGGGCTGCGCGGCATGGTGATGCCGTCGTCGCCGGTGCCGAGGGGCGCGCTGAAGCCCATCACGCGCGACGCCTGCTCGAGCCGCTTCACGCCCGACTGCGCCTCGATGGCGCGGCGCTCAAGGACGCTCTGGTTGGCCTTGGCAGGTCCACCTTCGAGGGTCGCGAGGGTGCGGCCGGTGTTGGTGGTGCCAGAGACGCCAGTGACGCGATCGTTCGACATCGGAGACCTCGTGGGTGGACAGGCTCCTCTTCTTCACGCCATGTGCCACGAAGTTCCACGAAACCGCACCGCATCGCAAAGCCGTCGGAGCGTCCTGACCACACCCGCCTGCGCAACCCTGCGCAACGTGACCGCGATCGCGGCCGGGCCGTTGCGCAACCGCTGCGCAAGCCGGCCCGCCCGTTGCGCAAGTCGATCGCGGCCTCTTGCCCTTCGGGTCCCGCACCATCGGGCCCTAGAGTTCGCCCAGGCGAGGCACCGGTGAGATGCGCCCGCTGGCGTCGATGCTGGCGGCGAAGCGGATCTTGATGCGGCCCACCGACCCGCCGCTGCCACCGTTGAACAGGCGGATGTCGGTGAGGCAGCTCGCGACGTCGCCGCTGCCGCCGCTGATGGCGGGGCCGTCGACGTCGCCGCCGTTGCCGCCGTCGCCGCCGCTGGTCTCGTCAAGGGCGCA
>JANNAY010001379.1:0-1722 GCA_031384945.1 Deltaproteobacteria bacterium | reverse complement strand
GCTTCGGCGGCTGCGGCCGAGGCGTCGACGTCGGCGAGCTCGGCCGAGAGCCCGAGCCGCCGCGGCTCGACGAACAGCAGCACGCGATCGGCGCGCAGCAGCGGCTCGTCGACAAGGATGGCGGCGGCTTCGACGACATCGCGGTCAGCGCGGGAGCAGATGACGGCGGCCACCGCCGACAGCGCGATCGACAGGCGGGCGTCGAGCGACGCCCGCGTCGATGCCAGCGCCCGCTGCGCCTCGTCGAGCAGCACCTGGAGCGCCCGCGCGCTGCTCACAGGCCGTCACCGTCGACGCCGTTGCAGTCTTGGTCGATGCCGTCGTTGTTGGGGTCGTCGGGGCCTGTGCCATTGTCGTCGGCGGGGTGCACGTCGGCGTCGCCGTCGTTGCAGTCGGTCGCGCAGGTGTTGCAGCAGCAGGCGAAGACGGTGTTCGTGGCCGGAAAGCCATCTTGATCGCCGTCGACGAGGGTGGCGCAGTTGGCGTCGCTGTCGCCGTAGAAGCTGCTGTCGGGGTCGGCGCAGAAGACGCCCTTGCCGTCTTTGTCGTCGTCGCCGGAGCAGCCGAAGCCCACAGCCAACAGCGGGAGAACGACGGGGGTCAGCAGAAACGCGCGCATGCATGGATCGAAGCAGAAGCCGGCCCCGACGTCGAGGTCGGAGCCGGCTTCTATGCGACAAAACGAGGGGTCAGCGACTCATTCGCCTTCGCCTTCGCCTTCGCCTTCGCCTTCGCCTTCGCCTTCAGCGACGGCGGTGCCGTCGACGCCGTCGCAGTTTTGGTCGACGCCGTCGCCGGCATCGTCGACCGCGCCGGGGAAGATGGCGGCGTCGCCGTCGTTGCAGTCGACGCCGCCGTCACCGCAGAAGGTGCCGTCGCCGCCGAAGCCGTCGCCGTCTTTGTCGTCTTCGGCGTCGCAGGGCGGGGCGCCGTAACAAGCCATCAGGGTCACGCTGAGGGCCGAGCCGACGCCGAGGGCCATGGCTGCGCGCACAAACGGCGAGGCGCCGCTGTGCTTCGAGCAATGGGGGCAGATCGACGACAGCGGGCTCATGAAGCCGTTGCATGACGAGCACGAGAGCAATTTCACAGTGAACCTCCAACATCAGCACTACAGGCGACGCGGACTGCGTCGACGACGATGGCAAACGCATCATCACGGCGCGTGCCATCGCACTCCAGCCCGGCGCCCGCGGTGCTCCACTCCAGCGCTCGAGCGATCGCGGGCGAGAGTGTGGGGACGATCACGACATCGCTGTCGGGCGCGGGTGGTTTCTCGAGGTGGATTTCTGCCGGCGACTCGCGTTCTGGCCACTGGGTTCGCACACTGGGCTGCGCCGGTGTCCGGCCCGTGGTTTGCTCATGCCAACGAGATGAACGTGAAACGCCGCCTCCCCGTCGTCGACGACGAAGCCAGCTTCTACCCCGCCTATGTGGTGTGGGAGCTGACGCTGCGCTGCGATCACGCTTGCGCGCACTGCGGGTCGCGGGCGGCGGTCGCCCGTGACGACGAGCTGAGCACCGACGATGCGCTCAAGGTCTGCGACGAGCTTGCCGCGATGAAGGCGCAAGAGGTCGTCTTGATCGGCGGCGAGGCCTACTTGCATGACGGCTTTCTCGACATCGCCCGCAAGCTGAAGAGCCTGGGCATTCGCGTCTCGGTGACGACGGGCGGCAAGGGAATCACGCCTGAGCTCGCGCGCGCCATGAAGGCCGCCGGCG
>JANNAY010001365.1:0-3765 GCA_031384945.1 Deltaproteobacteria bacterium | reverse complement strand
CGCGTCGACGTCGACGCTGTCGATCAACAAATTCTCGGGCTTGAGATCGCGGTGCACCACGCCCTTCGCGTGCGCGTGCTCGAGCCCGCGCAGCAGGTCAGCGATGACGACGACGGCGAGCAGCGGCGGCAGCTTTCCGCTGCGCCGCAACAGCTCGGCGAGGTTGCCGCCGCGGATGAATTCGGTGGCGAGAAATTCGGTCTCGCCGACGTGTCCGGCGTCGATGAAGCCGACGATGTTCTTGTGCTGCAGCTGCTGCATCGCCCGCGCTTCGCGCTGAAAGCGCCGCCGCAATTCGTCGCCGCTGCTGCTGCGCAGCAGGTGCTCGTGCACCACCTTGATGGCCGCGTTCGGCGTGCCGGCGACGTCGTGGATGCCGAGAAACACCGTGGCCATGCCGCCTTCGCCGAGCCGCCGGTCGAGGCGAAAGCTGCCGCAGCGTCCGCCGACGGTGGGCCCAAACGGCGGCGCACCCGACATCAACGTCGAAGATGACGACGACGACGACACTGACGACGACGACGATGATGACGACGCATCAGCCGCGAAGCCGCCCGACACCATGACCTGGGTGTTGCCGCCGGTCGGCAGCGGGGCGGGCGCCCGCGCGGGGGGCGGCGCCGACGGAGCCCCCTGCGGCGGCGTCATCGAGAACGGCGACGACGACAGCGACGGCGACGACAGCGACGACGATGGCAACGTCAACGCAGGCGGCGGCGCCGACAACGCCAACGACGGCAGCGGCGACGACGGAGACAGCGGCGACGATGGAGGCGGCGACAGCAGCGCGTTGGCCGTCAGCGGTGGCGCGGCGCCGACCATCGTGCCCGCGAGCACCGGACGGGTGGCCTCGGCAAAGGCCGGCGACGACGACGCCGACAGCGACACCGCCGACGGCGGCGCCAAAAACGACACCGCCGACCGCTGCGCCGACGGCGTGACGGCGAGGGCGTCTTTGACGTCGGCTTCGAGGGCGACGACGGCGGTGTGCGCCGGCAGCGACAACGCCAGCGAAGCGCCAAGGCGGCTGGCATCGGCCCAGGCGATGACCGGGCGCGCCGCGGCGTCGACGCCGATGGGGACGGCCAGCAGCGCCGTCCACGTCGACGGCGGCACCGCCAACGACAGCCGCGCCTGCAGCTGCCACGACGCCCGCGGCGGGGCGGCGGCGAGGCCGGTGATGGTGGCGACGGCGGCGAGGACGGCCGCGCTCGCAGCGCCGACGTCGAGCAAGGCGGTGGCGGGGACGCGTCCGCCGTCGACGAGGGCGCGGGCGTCGTCGAGGCGCTGCGGGTGCAGGGCGCCACGGGCGACGAGGTCGTTGCCGAGGGCGTCGACGACCTCGCGCGGCGACAGACGTCCAAAGAACAGCGTGGGTCCGCTCACGTCGTCACTCTCCGACGGATCGAGTCGATCACCGACGTCGGTACGACTGGCGGCGGCGCTCGGCAATCGCCTCTGCTGGAGCTCACCGCCGGAGCCCCCGTTCACGCCCCTGCACCTTGGCCCTGCTCCCGGCCCTGCGATCGGCCTGCGCCTGGTGCTGCGATCGGGCTGCTCCCGGCCGATCGTGGTGCATTCCCATCGCTTCGTGACGGGATCGGCAGGCGTCGTGACCACCTGATGACGGGTCGCGGTTCATCGTGCACTCATGCTCTTGCAAGTTGCGCCATCCATGAACCGGAGCCCCCTCATGGCTGACGCCAAGCCTCGCATCTTGATCATCGAGGACGACAACGCCATCGCCGCCGGCCTGCGCCTGAACCTCAAGCACGAGGGCTACGCGGTCTCCGTCGTCGCCGACGGCGAACAGGGCCTCAAGCAGGCCCTCGAAGAGTCCCCCGACCTCGTCGTGCTCGACGTCATGCTGCCGACGATGAACGGCTTCGAGATCTTGCGCGAGCTGCGCCGCCGCGGCGCCACCTCGGGCGTGATCATGTTGACCGCCAAAGGCCTCGAAGAAGACAAAGTCATGGGCCTCGACCTCGGCGCTGACGACTACGTGCAGAAGCCCTTCGGCCTCAGCGAGCTGATCGCCCGCATCGGCGCCGTGCTGCGCCGTCGTCAAGCGCAGCAGCCGTCGCTGGTCTTGTTCGCCGACGTCGAGGTCGACCGCCGCGCCCGCAGCGTCAAGCGCGCCGGCGAATCGGTCTCGCTCTCGCCCCGCGAGATGTCCCTCTTGCTCTACCTCGTCGATCACCCCGGCCGCGCCCACTCGCGCGACGCCCTGCTCGAAGGCGCCTGGGGCCTCGACTATGAAGGCACCGAGCGCACCGTCGACAACTTCGTCGTCTCGCTGCGCAAGAAGCTCGAAGAGAACGCCGACGAGCCGAAGCACTTCGTCACCGTCCGCGGCGTCGGCTACCGCTTCGATCCGCTGCCCGCCAAAGAGTAAGAGTGACGACGCTCGTGCGCACCGCGGTCTCAGTCCTCGCTGTCGTCGCGGTTGCCGGCGTCGCTGGCTGCCCCGCCGCGGTCGTCGACAACGAAGGCGAAGGTGAATCCGGCGCCGGCGAAGGCGAAGGCGAATCCGGCGTCGGTGAAGGCGAAGGCGAATTCGTCGTTGGTGAAGGCGAAGGCGAAGGCGAAGGCGCACAAAGCGAAGGCGAAGGCGAAGGCGAATCCGTCGTCGTCGACTGCGACGCCAGCGACATCGTCTCTGGCGTGCTCGGCCCCGCACCAGGCGTGGTGTTCTGGCAACAACTCGGGCTCGGCGGGTTCGCGACGGGCGAGGCCGCGCTGCTCGTGCTGCCCGACGGCAGCCGCGTGCTCGTCGACGTCGGCAACGACTCTCACGACGACGACGTGCTCGACGCCCTCGACGAACACTTCGCAGCCGACGCTGGCGACCACCACATCGACGCCATCGTGCTCACGCACCACCACGCTGATCACGAGGGCGCGCTCTCGTCGCTGCTGCAAGACCTCGACGTCGACACCGTCATCCACCGCGGATTTGTCGACGTCACCCCCGCCGCCAACGAAGACCTCGTCGTCGAAGTCTGCGACGCCCTCGACGGCAATGGCCAAGACGGCGCCTTGTGCGAACGCAGCGGCAGCGGCTGCGCGCTGGCGGCGTTGCAGGCACCGCCGACGTCGTGCGCGCTGCCGCGTGACGTCGTGCCCGGCGTCGACATCGTCGGTGTCGACGGCTTCTTCGGCGCTGACTCGTTCGCCCGCGACGTGCACGCCTTTCTGGCCGACGACAGCAACGGCGAGAACGCCCGCAGCGTCGTCGCCGTCGTCCGCCACGGCACGTTTCGCATGGTGTTCGCCGGCGACCTCACCGGCGGCGGCAGCGACACCGACAACGTCGAAGGCTTCGCCGTCTCACGCCTCGGCGCTGACGTCGCCGGCGGCGTCGACGTGCTTCACCTCTCGCACCACGCGCGCAACACGTCGTCGTCACAGGTTTGGCTCGACGGCCTTTTGCCCAACGACGGACACCCCCGCACGGCGATCGCCGGCATCTCGACCGCGCACATCAACTCGCCGCACCAAGAGGTGACCGACGCCGTGCTCGACGGCCGCTTGAACGGCGGCGGCTTCTGGTCCACCGGCGTCGCTGTCGGCGGCGTCGCCAGCGCCGGATCCGCCGACGTCGTCGATGCCGGCGGCGGCAGCATCCGCCTGCGCACCGAGGCCGGCGGTGACCGCGTGTTGGTGCAAGCCGTCGACGACAACGGCGTCGTCCTGCGCACCCAACAGATCACCACGTCGCGCGCCACACTAAACTACTGATAATGCCCGCAACAATGCCCACTA
>JANNAY010001362.1:0-1959 GCA_031384945.1 Deltaproteobacteria bacterium | reverse complement strand
CAGCCGTCGTCGTCGTCGTCGTCGCCTTCGCCTTCGCGTGTCGGCCCCCCGCCGCCGATGATCTCTGGCGGCGAGCAGCCGGAGATGACGACGACGAGGCCCACGAAGGCGATCCACGAAAGAGAGAGGGTCCGCATGGGCTGCTTGGTAAGGCGCCACGCAGACCCTCTCCACGACATCTGTCGTGCAGGCATCACCAGAACGAGTGGACGTCAGTTCTCGACGACCGAGTAGACGAACGAGGCCTTGGGCGCGCGCAACCAACGCTCAGCGATGGTGGCGCGGTGGGCGGCGAACGGGACCTTGTCGCCGACGTAGGCGTCGCGGGTTTTTTCGGCGAGGGCTTTGTCGCCGCGGGCCTTGATGCCGGTGACCGTCTTCGTCAGCTCGTCGACGGCGGGGCCCCATTTGGCGAGGTCGACGTCGAAGCAGCCGACGTCGGCGCCGTTGGCGGCTTTCGCTTCAGCCTTCCACACGAGGGCGCCCTTCTCGTTCAAGAAGCCCATCTGGATCGCGGCGAGCTGCGAGTACGGCTTCGGCTTGCCCTCGGCGTTGACCATGCCCTGCGAGATGTGGCCGAAGGCCCAGGTGACGTCGTGCAGGTGGGCGTTCTCGGCGACGGCGGCGTCGAGCTGTCCCTTCTTCACGAGCCACTCAGAGAAATAGAGTGCCGCGGTCTGCGACTTCAATTCTTCGAGCATTGACGCGAGCGCGCCGCCGAAGACCTGATCATCAACCTTGCCGTTCACCTTGTACTCGTGGGCCGGTCCGAGGTTGTGAGCAGCCTCGTGCAACACCGTCGACAAATTCGCGTTCTTCGGGTCGTCTTTGACCTTGTCCATCGTGGCTTTGCAGAGCAGCGAGCCAGCCTGTTCGGCGAAGGCGGCCTTGGAGTCTTCGTCGGTGTAGAGGTTGACCATCGCGACGGTGCGGCCACCGCTGTCGGCGACGGGACCCCAGTTGGGCAACGACTGTCCGATGGTGGCGCCAAAGGCCGAGCGCGAGTCGCCGGCATTGACGACGATGTCGATGAAGTCGGGCAGCTGAAAGCCGACGTCGCGGGCCTTATAGGGTTTGCCGGCCATCGCAGCCAAGGCAATCTCCATATCTTGCTTCAACGGATCAAGCTTCTTTTGCCACGCCAACGAATCCTGATTGATGCGCGCGAATGAAACATGGAAGCCGGCCTTGCGTGAGCAGGGTTCGAAGTACACTTCATCGGGACCGATGCGCAGGTACCATTTGCTGTTCACAGCCGACATCGCCTTCCACGCCTTGTCGGCCTCGAACCAGTTGTTGTCGGTGAAGGCCTTGGCGGTGGCCTCGAGGTAGGCCTTGAACGCGGCCTCGCCGGGGTCTTTGATCGACGCCGCGGCCGACGTCAGCTCGGCGCTGATGGCCTTCATGTCGTCGGCGTAGGCCTCGGTGTAGGGCACGGCGACGAGGTCGTCGGTGGCGGCGTTGCCTTCTGCTTTGCCGCCCTCTTTGTGGCGCACCACCGAGAACTGGTTGAAGAGCGCGTCGGCGTCTTTGCGCTTCTCGAGCGCTTCACAGAACTTCGCGTCGCCCTGGATTGACGCCGGGTAGATGCCGCTGACCTTCTTCGGCCGCGACGCCAGCGCCGAGCAATTCGGATCTTTCTCGGTCTTCGGCGCCTCGCAGAACGGGCCCTGGTTGCGCCAGAACAGGCTCTTGCTGGCGAGGTCGGCGGCGGGAATTTCGCTGGCCAGCTTGTCGACGCCGTTCTGCTTCGCGTGCAGCGCGTCGATCATCTTGGCGGCCTTCATGACGTGCTCGACGATGCCCTTGTCTTCGGCGGTCTTGACGTCGGTGGCGACGAGGGTCGGGCGTCCTTGCGCGAGCTCGGCGAGCACGGCCTCGTGGCGCGCCTTTTCTTCGGGCGTGCCGACGAAGGGTTTCTCGTCGACGATCGACCGGTAGGCCTCGAACAATTTCGGC
>JANNAY010001348.1:0-3251 GCA_031384945.1 Deltaproteobacteria bacterium | reverse complement strand
CCGCCGACACGCTCGCGGCGTTGAAAGAAGCGAAGCGGCGCGGCTGCAACGTCATGGCGGTCTGCAACGTCGTCGAGGCGGCCATTCCGCGCGTGTGCGCGCCGTCGACCGAGCCCCGCGCTGACGGCAAAGGGGCCGGCGAAGGCAAGGGCGCCGGCACGCTCTACACGCGCGCGGGTCCTGAGATCGGCGTGGCGTCGACAAAAGCGTTCGTCACGCAGCTCGTCGCGCTGCACCTCCTGGGCTTGCAGCTGGCGCAGCTGCGCGGCACGCAGACCAAAGAAGCGTTGCTCGAAGACATGCGCGCCCTGGCGCATTTGCCCATCCACATGGAGAAGCTGTTGGCCCGCGAAGACGACGTCAGGGCCATCGCGCAGAACCACGTCAACGCCCGCGACATGCTCTTTCTCGGACGCGGCGTGCACTTTCCCATCGCCCTCGAGGGCGCGTTGAAGCTGAAAGAGATCAGCTACATCCACGCCGAGGGCTACGCCGCTGGCGAGATGAAGCACGGCCCCATCGCGCTGATCGACGACGTCATGCCTGTGGTCGTGCTCGCGCTGCCCGGCCCCGGCTACGAGAAGGTCGTCAGCAACCTCGAAGAGACCCGCGCCCGCGGTGGACGCGTGTTGGCCGTTGTCTCAGACGACGACCACAGCCTCGACGGCCAGGTGGCTGAGCTCTTTCGCGTGCCGACAGCGCACCCGCGCACGATGCCGGTGCTCTCGGTGCTGCCGCTGCAGCTCTTCGCCTACCACGTGGCCGATCTGCGCGGCCTCGACGTCGACCAGCCCCGCAACCTCGCCAAGAGCGTGACGGTCGAATAGCTCTCACTTTCTTGAGTATGCGAACTGACAAACAGAGCGCGTGCCGCTGCTGGGGCACGCTCTTCTGACTGCTTCTGACCTATCGTGGGGCGTGGCCCTCGCGACCTTGCACGCCGCCGATCACAACGCCGTCGGCCTCGTCGACGGCCGCTGCATCGTCTTCGTGCGCTCGCGCATGCTCACCACCGCCGCCCTCGACGTCATCGCCGCCGAAGCCAGCCGCGTCGTCGCCTCGACCGTCCGCCCGATCGCCTGCTTGTCGGTGGTGCCGGGTGACGCCGGCGTCAGCGACAAGTCGCTCATCGAGCGCCAACAACAGATGATCGGGTCTTTCGTCGTCGACAAGAGCACATCGTTCGCGATGGCGGTGCTGGGCACGTCGCTGCAGTCGCGGTTCATGCGCACGGCGGTCCGCATGTTGTTTCTCGGCAAGAGCACGCTGCGGCTGACCGACGAAGTCGACGACGCGGTGAAGTGGCTGTCGCCGCGCATCGCCATCGAGCCGCAGGTCTTGCGAGATGCTGTGGCCGCGCTGCAGTCGCAGGTGACCTGAACCGTCAGCGGTCGAAGAAGGCGGCGGCCTCGTCGAGAAACTTCGCCTTGCCGTCGCCGTTGCGAATGTCGACGTCGCTGACGTCGAGCTTCCACACATCGATGGCGTGCTTGCTCTGCAAGATGCTCGGGAACGCCGTGTAGTAGCCGTTCAGCCCCTCGAGAAAGGAGTGGGGAATGTCCTTCTCCTCCGCGCGGCCGCGCTGGCGAATGCGCTCCATCAGCGTGCCAGTGCCGGGGACCACGAAGCAGATGACCTTGTCGGGCTTGTGCAACCCACGGGACAGTCGATCGAAGTAGTCGTGGTAGAGGTCGAGCTCGTTGTTCGTCATGTTGCCCAGACCGTGCAGGTACTTGGCAAACACTTCAGGATCTTCGTACAGTGTACGGTCTTGAATGCAAGACTTCGGCACCTGATGGATGAGCTCGTGGTGCTGCACGCGCTTGATCAGGAACTCGAGCTGCAGCGTGAAGCTCCACCGCTTCATCTCTTTGTAGTAGTCGGCCAGAAAGCGGTTGTCGACGACGGGCTCGTCGAAGAGCTCGAAGCCGAAGCTCTGGCTCAACATCTTCGCGGCGGTGGTCTTGCCGGCGCCGATGTTGCCGGCCATGGCGACGAACAGCTTCTTTTTCATCCGACCCTCGTTACTTTGAACGGCTGCTCTGAAACTCATTCATCATCGTGATGAAGCGATCGAAATGAAGCTCTGCATCATGCGGCCCTGGCGCAGCCTCGGGGTGGTACTGCACAGAAAAGCACCACTTCTTGCGGGCATCGAGTCCCTCGTTGCTGCCATCGCTGAGGTTGGTCTCGTTGGCCCGCGCGGGGCTCTGCAGCAAGGCCGGCTTCACGGCGAAGCCGTGGTTCTGCGAGGTGATGAGCACGCGGGCGGCGACGCCCTCGACGACGTCGGTGGCGACGGGGACGTTTCCACCGCGGTGTCCGAACGGCATCTTGTAGGTCGATGGGGCGCCCACCGCCGACAGCGCCTGTCCGAGAATCTGGTGGCCCATGCAGATGCCGAAGACGGGCACGCTGCCGACGAGGTCGCGCACGGCGTCGACGACGTGGGGCACCGTCGACGGATCGCCCGGGCCGTTGGTCAGCAGCACGCCGTCGGGTTTGAGGTCGCGCACCTGCGCTGCCGTCGTCGCCGCCGGCACCACCGTGACTTTGCAGCCCTTGTGCACCAGCAGGCGCGCCATGTTCTTCTTCATGCCGAAGTCGTAGGCGACGACGTGGTGCTTGGTCGGCGCCTTTGCCAACGCGTTGCCGGCGTCGTCGACCATGCCTTCGGTGAATTCGTAGGGCGCGCTGCAGGTGACGACCGAGATGAGCTCGCAGCCCGCCATGCCCGGCAGCGCCGCGGCGCGTGCGCGCAGCTCGGCGACGGGGGTGCCGTCGGTCGAGATGAGCCCGACTTTGGTGCCGCCTTCGCGCAGCCGCCGCACCAAGGCGCGGGTGTCGATGCCGGCGATGCCGGGCACCTTGGCTGACGCCATCCACGACGACAGATCGCGGTCGCTGCGCCAGTTCGACACGAGGCTCGACAGGTGGCGCACCACGAGTCCTGACGCCTGGATGCCGCCGGACTCGAAGTCGCGGTCGCAGACGCCGTAGTTGCCGACCTCGGGCACCGTCAGCGTCAGGATTTGTCGTTTGTAAGACGGGTCGGTCAGCAGCTCGGGGTAGCCGCTCATCGAGGTGTTGAAGACGACTTCGCCTTCTGTCGTCGTCACGGCGCCGAACGCCGTGCCCTTGAACGCCGTGCCGTCAGAGAGCACCAACCACGCGGTCTTCTTCGTCGCCGTCGTCTGCGATTTCGTCGTCGTCGTCTGCGAGTTCGTCGCCGTCGTCTGCGAATTCGTCGT
>JANNAY010001345.1:0-4348 GCA_031384945.1 Deltaproteobacteria bacterium | reverse complement strand
CCCTCGACTTCGGCACCCTGCGGGTCGGCCTCACGCGCAACTTGAACTTTCAGGTGCAGAACCAGGGCGGCACGGCGCTGACGTTGTCGGCCACAGCCACCGGCGCCGACTTCGCCGTGTTTCCTGGCGAGACGCAGACGGTGGCGTCGCTCGAGTCGGCGCCGTTCACGGCGGTGTGGACGCCGTCGTTCGGCGGTCCGTTCGCGGGCCAGGTCGTGTTGGCGACGAGCGATCCGCTGCGTCCGACCATCGTCGTCGACGCCGTGGGCTTCGCCGAGGCGCCATCGTTGACGGCCTCGCCGGCGACCATCGACTTCGGCGGTGTTGTGCAGAGCTGGACAACGGGGGCGCAGACCTTCTTCATCAGCAACGACGGCTTCGGCGACCTCACCGTCAGCAGCGTCGGCTTCGAGCTCGGCAGCTCAGACCAGATTCAGTTCGCGTCGTTGCCGCCGCTGCCGGCGAAGCTGTCGCCGGGCGACTCGCCCCTCGAGATCAGCGTGTTCATGGAGGCGAGCGTCTTGGGCACCGCCAACGCCGTCGTGCTCGTCGGCACCGACAGCGTCGACAACGGCTTCGGCGTCGGCGGCGTCTCGCGCTTGAACGTGCTGGGTCGCGTCATCAGCTGCGACGAGGGCTGTCCTGTCGCCAACGGCACGCCGTCGTGCGGCACGGGCTCGTGTCAGATCGGCGTCTGCGACAACAACTTCCACGACACCAACGTCAATGTCGGCGACGGCTGCGAATGCGGCGAAGACCTCATCCCCGCTGGCGGCGGCGGACGCAGAGACGTGCCCGGCACCTGCGGCGGTCTCAACCTCGGCACATTGAACGATAGCGATAATCCGAAGCAGACGACGTTCAGCGGTACAATTCACGCCGCCAACGACGTCGACTTGTTCTTCTACCGCGCCAACGATCAGTCGCAGTTTCTCAACGATGATTACGGCGCCCGCGTCGACCTCATCGCTGGTCCGCAGGGGTTGCGCCTGTTCGCCCGCTTCGCGCAAGACGCCGGCTGCGGCGGCGAGAACCAGCGCGCCGGTCCGGTCGGCCCCGGCGGTGGTTTGCAGGGACGCGGCAACAACACCAGCGACAACAGCGAAGACGTCACCGTCTGGGTCGAATGGGATCCGAACTTCCCGCCGCAGTGTGCGTCGTACAGTGTTCGTTTCCGCGCCGACAACGACAACTAGCTGCGAGATGACAGAGACTCGACGAGGCTGACGCTGGAGAGTTCTTGACGACTCATCAGCTGCGCGAACGCGTCCGCAAAAAGTTGCCGCGGTTACGAATCACGCAGGTGTTGAAGCTGGTCCATTCACGAACGGTGGATAAAAATGCTGGCGGGCCGCGCGTGATCTGGACAAGTCCCATCGGACGAAGCGCTGAGGCCCCGTGTGACACCGGCGACCGAAGCTGATGCAGCAGTTTTCGGAAACGAAGCGGCGAACAGCATCGGCATCGGCCGAAGCAACAATCGGCACTGGGAGCGAGCGTATGACAACCACAAAGGGCGCCGGAACAGACGACGCAGCGCGACGAGCCGAAGATGCCCGCCGCCGCGACGAAGCGCGCCGTGCCGCTGAGGCCCAAGCAAAAGCCGCTCAAGAAGCCCAGGCGAAGGCGGCCCAGCAGGTCGACGCGGCGAAAGCCCAAGAGACCCAGAAGGCGCCCGCGGAGACTCCGAAGACCGAGACCGAGACGAAGAAGCCGGTCGAGGCGCCGATGTCGGCGAACAGCGTGCAAAAAGTCGCCGTCGTGCAGGAGGAGCGCGGCCGGGCGGCGCAACCTGTTGTCGGCAAGCTTCCGCTCGACACCAAAGCCACGTTGCCACCCGCAGCCGCCAACACCGCCGGCGTCTACGAACAAGCGACGAAAACGCCGGCATCGGCGACGGTGACGCCAACGACGTTGACAGAGAAGACGAAGACGGCGCTGGCGAAGGATGCGACGGTGGAGCAACGCCGTGAGGCCGCCGAACAGTTCACCGAGGGTTTCGGTTTCAAGCACCTCTTCGGCGCCGACCGCGACACCACCGTCGACAAAGGCGACCTCGCGCAAGCGCGGCTGCTGCATCAACGCGAATCCTTGCGCGCCGATGCTGATCCTGGCGCGAAACAAACTCTCGAGCAGAAAATGCTCGAGGGCGTCAACGCCGGTGTGCAGCAGCGCGATCCGAAGGCGGCCGACGAGGTCAAAGCCGCCGCCAACGACCTCGCCTTCAACCCGTCGTATTCGCCGGCGACGCGACGCCAGGCGTTCTCGGCCTATGCGAAAACCGAAGGACTCGTCGACGACAAAGGCGCAATCAAACCCGAGCAGGCCAGCAAGTACGCTGAGCGCGCACGCGCGGTGCTCGATGAGACCCAGGGCCAAGACAAGCGTCCGCAGCTTGGCGTGTCGAGCGACATGCCCCTGCGTCGCGAGGCGTCGAGTGCGCTCTACGCGGCGGCATCAACAGCGACAGGCGACAAGCGCGCCGAGCTCTTGCGTGCCGGCGACGACATTGCCCGCAATCGCCCAAGCAACGCCGAAGATCGCGCCATCGTCGACGGGCTCGCCTCGGGCAAGATCAATCCCGCACTGCTGACGAAGAACGACGCCGACCGCGCCCTGGCGACGCTCGAGAAGTATCCGCCACGCAACTCGATGCCGATGGGTCACCCCGACGCCGCTGCTGCCTGGAAAGAAGCCGGCGGCGAATTCGAAGCGCGCAGCAAAGCCAAAGACGCCCTCGTCACGCGCACCAAAGAACTCGGCGACATCTACCAGCGCAACGGTTGGAGCAAAGACAGCGACCTGCTTCCGGGCCGCCCGCCAAAAGACGCAGCCCCGGCCCGCGACCAAGCCGTGGTCGTCGACCTCGCCGATCGCGCCCGCCAAAACACGACCGCCGGGCAACCGATCACTGCCGCGTCGTTCGCCAAAGTGAGCCCCGTCGACACCCAGCGCGGTCTGCAAGCGATCGAGAACCTGCGCGCTGCGAATCCCACCATCTTCGGGGCAACTCCGCCGAAAGACGCGGCGTCGCAAGAGACGCGCACGCGCATCGAAGACACCCAGCGGGCCCTCGCGCGCCATGCAGCCGTGCAGAACCTCACGATGCAAGTCGACGGCCTCGAGAAAGGCTTCGACAAAGTCCTCGCCGACCGCGGCGTCGTCGGCCGCTTCGCCGACTTCACCAAGAACGCCATCGGCAGTGATGTCGGCAGCGACGCCGTCGCCAAAGACGTCAAAGCCGTCGCCGACGAGAAGCAGAAGCTTGAGCAGTTGCGTGATTTCAAAGGTGACGACGCCGCCTTCGACAAAGCCCTGCGCGAGCGCGCAGGCGGCCTGCACCAGAAACTGACGGGTGCCGCCGAACACATCGGCCGTTTTCAAGAGAGCCAAAAAACCTGGGTCGACACGACCACCGACATCGCTGCCGTCGCCGTCGGCGTCGGCGCGGTCGTCGCAGCACCGGTCACCGGCGGTGCATCGCTGGTGCTTGGAGGCGCCGTCGCCGCCGCCACCAAGGTGGGGACGAAAGCCCTCGACGCTGCCACGGGCTCAGGCAGCTACCAAGGCAGCATCGTCGGCGACGCCGCGGTCAGCTTCTTGGGCGGTGCCAGCGGCGCCGGCGCGTTGCAGCTTTCGCGGGCCGTCGGCAGCAAGATCGCGAGCTCACTCGGTGCGTCGCAACTCGCCGCCACCACCAGCTTCCTCGTCGGTGAATCCGTCGCCGGTGCCGTCGACGGCGGCATCACCGGCAGCGGCTCGGCGTTGCTGCGCGGTGAGTCCCTCGAGACGGCTGCGCAACACGGCGTCAAGAGTGCCGCCCTCGGCGCGCTCATCGGCCCTCTCGTCGGCGGCACCATCCGCGGCACCGGCGCGTTGGCGCGATCGATTCGCGACGGGGCAACCCCGCCGCCACGCATTCCCTTCAGCGAAGCTGGCGACGTCGCTGCGGCCCAACTGCAGCGCGCCGGCGTCGACCCCGCGAAGCTCGGCGTCGTGCAAACGCGGGCCTTGGCCGAGAACGGTACGCCCTTCGCGCGCTTGAAGCCCGACGGCAGCGTCGAGATCGGTTTGCCCGTTCGTGCCGATGGCACTGTTGCCCGCGGTGCCGTTGCCCACGAAACCGAACACCTGCGTCAGATCGCTGAAGCGCGCGCCACCGGCAAACCTGCCCTCGTCGAGAATCTTCAAGCCGCACAGCGACAAGCGGGCGAAGTCGAACGCCTTGAACGTGCCGTCACCGAAGCGCCCGACGCTGCTGCGCGCAAACGCATTGCTGGCGAACTCGACAGCGCTCGCAGTGCCTACGCCAACAACCCCGTTGAACGGCAGGCGCGCGCCGCCGGCC
>JANNAY010001341.1:0-3154 GCA_031384945.1 Deltaproteobacteria bacterium | reverse complement strand
CCGGCTTTGGTGCGCAGGACGGCTTCGACGGTGCTGCCGACGGCGATGTGCCGGGTGTCGACGGCGATGATGACCGGCTCGCCCGGCGCGAACGAGCGGGTCTTGTCGCCGATCTGACCGTCGGCCCGCAGCGTGCGGCCGATGTCGATGTCGTCGACGGCGCCGTTCTTCAGCTTCTCGCGACCCATGCCGTCACTCACGCGATCGTGGGAGTCGTAGTCGCTCTTGCTGTTCCACTCTTCGGCCTGGCGGTTGGTCTCGGCGGGACGGTCGCAACCGGCACCGGCAATGACGACGACGACGACGACGGAGACAAAGGCGAGCGCGCGCATGGGGACCTCCAAAATGGAAAAAAGTGCCGGCGTCAAAACGACGCCGGCACCGTGGTGAGCGAGCTCAGCGGTTGGGGCCGACCCAGAACGACTGCTTCTCGATTTCGCCGTTGGGGCCGGTGACGACGACCCAGTACATGCCGTTCGACGCCGCGGTGCCGAGGTGGAACGACGCGTTCTCTTGACCCGACTTCACCTCGACGGTGTCGGTGGCGATGACGGCGCCCTCTTTCGACTTCAGCGTCGCCGTGACCGTGCCCGGCTTCAGGTTGTCGGCGTCGATGCTGGCACAGACGCTGTCGCCGACGCTGAACTGCTGCGTGCGGTCGGCGATGTCGCCCTTCTCGTTGAGGGTGCGACCGAGGTCGAGATCGCCGACCTGCAGATGGTTGCTCTGGTAGCCGTTGTCGACGCCGTGGCCGGCTTCGACGGCGTCGCCGCCGAGGGCCTTGGCGTCGTGGCCCATGCCCTTGGCATGGTCACCCATCGACTCGGCGTGCTCGTCGGCGTCTTTGACTTCGGCGCGGCGGTTGGCTTCGTCGTGGTTGCAAGCGGCGAGCGAGAGGGCGGCAGTGGTGGCGATGATGATGCTCTTCATGGCGTACTCCGTTTGTTGTTTGTGCAAGTGACGTGACAGGAGGAGAAAAAGGGACCGGCGTCGACGTCGACGCCGGCAGGTTCACAACCTCAGTTGTGAATCGAGAACGACTGGCTCTCGATCTCGCCCTTGCGGCCCGAGATGGTCAGCACGTAGTCGCCGGCGGCCGGCGCGTTGCCGAGGCGAAAGAACGCGTTCTCTTTGCCCGAGCTGAACGACGACTTGTCGGTCGCGATGACCTTGCCGCTCTTGGTCTTGAGTGTCGCTGTCAGCGCGCCCAGCGATGCGACGTTGTCGGCGTCGACGCTGGCGACGATCGGGTCGCCGACCTTGAACTGCTGCGTGCGGTCGGCGACGTCGCCCTTGGCGTTGAGCGTGCGGCCGAGGTCGAGGTCACCGATCATGTCGGACTTCACGCCGTTATCGGCGGCGTGGCCAGCGGCGACGGAGTCGGCGGAGGCGGCGTCGGCGCGGTCGACGACGCGGTCGGCGCGGTTGTTGACGTCGTCAGCCATGCCGCCGCTGTTGCCGACGTAGCCCTTGCTGACGGAGTTCGAGCCGGGGGCGCCGATGCGCATGCCGCGGTCGTCGATGCGGTAGCCGTCGGCGTCGACCTTGTAGCCATTCTTCGTCTTGTCGAGGTCGACATCGACGCCGACGCGGTTGGTCGGGGCGGGCGCGCTGTAGCTGTCGCTCGGCGAGAAGGTCTCGGCGCGGCGCGCGGCTTCGGTGTTGTCGGTCTTGTTGCAACCGGCGGTGACGGCGAGGACGGCAGTGACGAGGGCGAAGAGAGTGGCTTTCATGGCGAAGCTCCAAGTTCGGGTTCGCCCGACACTTTTCAAGTTGCAGGCCCACCGCTCTCGCAGCGCTGCGTCGCGCGATCGCGGGCAGACCGGCGCGGATCGAGCGGGACGAATCGCCACACCGTGCTCTTCTGACCGAACGCGACCGGTGGGATTGCGAGCGCTCGCGCTGCTCTTTAGAGCGCGCTCATGAAGCTGGTCTCGTGGAACGTGAATGGTTTGCGCGCAGTCGCCGGCCGATCGGACCTCGCCTGGGCCTTCGACGGCGCCGCCGCTGCCGACGTCGTTTGCCTGCAAGAGACAAAGATCCAGCCCGACGCGGTGAAGGGCGAGCTCAAGAGCCCGAAGGGCTACGAGCGCAGCTTCTGGTCGCACCACAAGACGAAGAAGGGCTACTCGGGCACCGCGATCTATGTGCGCGACGGCTTGAGCGTGAAGGCCTTCGACTTCAAGGTCGCCGGCGCCGAAGAAGACGCCGCCTTTGACGAAGAAGGCCGCGTCACAGCCGTCGACCTCGACGACTTCGTCTTGATCAACGTCTACTGCCCCAACGGCGGGCAGGGCGGCGATCGCTTGACCTTTAAGCACGCGTGGCACGACAGCTTCTTGCTCGCGCTGCAAGAGCTGAAGCTCACGCGCGCCGTCGTCGTCTGCGGCGACTTCAACGTCGCCCACAAGCCCATCGACCTCGCGTTTCCTGATCGCTGGGGCAGGTACTCCGGCTTCCTTCCTGAAGAGCGCGCCTGGTTCGATCGCCTCGTCGCCGCCGGCTTCATCGACTCGTTTCGCGCCGAGAAGGGCGAGCTGCCGCGGCAGTTCACCTTCTGGGAGACCCGCGTCGAGGCCCGCAAAGACAACGCCGGCTGGCGCATCGACTACTTCGCCGTCGACGACAAGCTCGAAGAGCAGCTGCTCGACGCCTGGATCTCCCCGCAAATCTACGGCTCGGATCACTGTCCGGTCGGCGTTGAATTGCAGACGAAGCAAGACGCGGTCGGCGTCGTCGACGAGGTCGTCGAAGAAGACGCAGACGAAGAAGACGAAGACGGCGGCGGCCGCTGGAGACGTTGATCGTGACTTCCAAGAAGAACGAGCCTGAGAGTTCCTCCGCGTCCATGGGCCACAACCCCTTCGCGTCGTTGTCGGCGTTGAAGTCGTCGTTGCCCGACGTTCCCGTCGTCGAGAAAGCGGCTGAGAAGAAAGAGCCGAAGAAGTTCGAAGAGAAGCTCGTCGTGCGCAAAGAGAAGAAGGGCCACGGCGGCAAGACCGTCACCGTCGTCTCCGGCGTCGTGCACAACTATCGCGACGAGATCTGCACGGCGTTGAAGAAGTCACTCGGCACCGGCGCCCGCGTCGACGACGAAGGCGCCATCGTCGTCCAGGGCGACGTCGTCGACAGGGTCATCGCCGCGCTCGAAAAG
>JANNAY010001329.1:0-3506 GCA_031384945.1 Deltaproteobacteria bacterium | reverse complement strand
GGGGGCTGGGGGGGTGGCCGCCCGGCGAGGCGGCCACGGGAAACGATTCAGGGCCACGTGAAACGATGTCAGTCGAACCAGCCGCACAACGTGGGCTCGTCGACGTCGGGGTCGACGAAGGTGAGCAGCCAGCGGCCGTCGCGCAGGCACAAAATTCGGTAGTCGCGACAAAAGGGCTGCCCGCGAGAGTCTTCGCCTTCGAGGCGGGCAAACGGCAGGCGCTCGACGACATCTTCGTCGGCGAGGTCGCCGATGACGACGGGCACGCGCAGCAAGCGCACGGGCCACGGCCACGCAGCGAGAAAGGCGCCGCCTTCGACGATGGCTTCGACGTCGACGCCAACGACGTCTGCATGCTTCTTCTTTTTCTTCGGCAAAGGCGGCCACGACAGCGCCGTCATCTCCTCCGGCAACAACGACGACACGACCGACTGCACGCCCGCGGCGCCGGCGCCGAGCTCCGTGTGCAGCTCCGCCAACAACGCCGACAGCGCGGCCGGGGCGGCGTCGTCGGCGCGGAACGCGTCGGTTTGACGTTGACGACCCACGCCCGCCCGCAACACCCGCAGCTCGGCGCGCAACACCGGACCGGGGATGCCCGTCTGCTCCAACCGCGTGCCGATGGCGTTCAACAATGCCTTGGATTCAAAGAGTGGCTCAGGAAACTCTAACGAAATAGAGAAGCCGCGGCGGCGGTCGCCGGCGACTTCGTCGAGGACGATGTCGCGGCCGCAGACGAATTCGACGTCGACAGCGGCGACTTTTTGTTGTCTCGCGAGAACGCGGCGAACGGCGCGTTCACACAGTGGAGCGAGCACGAAGCGCAAGGGCTCGAGAAAGCCGACCTCTTCTTCGAGGTCGACGACTTCGACGATGTGCTCGGGCGGACGCAGCGGCGTCAAAGGCTCTTCGATCGAGGGATCGAACAAGCGCAAGACGCCGCGCGCTTCGTTCACCAGGCGGGCCGCGGCGCCACCCGGCACGAGCGCGCGCAGCTCGCCAGCAGTGCGCACACCGAGGTCGAGCAACAAGGTGAGCGTGTCGTCGTCGAGGCCGAGGGCGCCGATGCCGACGCGTTCGCGGGCGCGGGCGGCGTTGGCTTCGTCGACGACGAAGCGCTTGCGGTGTTTGTAGCGGTTGGGCGCGCGGGCGGCGTCGATGGCCAGCGCCGTCGACAAGCGCCGCCCCGGCGAGGCGACGACGACGACGCCGTCGTGGCCGGCGTCGACGAGGATGGCCTCGATCTCTTGCAAGATCACCGCGGTGGGCCGCGTCATGCCCCGCAGATCGAGGGCGATCGACGACGGGGGCAGGGGCTCGACCACCGGCGAGCAGCGCAAGAGCAGCTCGGCCACGCCGTCGAGGGCGCGGCGCAACCGCGAGCGCGTGACGACGACGATCGACGATGAGAGCGCCCGCGCCTGCGCCTCGGCCAGCCGCGCGCCCGGCAAGATGCGGCGCTGCCACAGCGCGGGGTCGGCGTCGACGATGCGGTGGTGGCCGCGCGGCAAGAACACAACGCCGGGGTTCTCTTCGTCGACGATGACGAGCCGGTGCTTCACCTGCTCTTTCGCCAACGGCGGCGCGCACGAGAGCGCGAGGTGCGGCAGATGAACGACAGCGATCATGACGGCGTCAGCCGGACCAGAAGCGCGACAGCGGCGATCGCGGCGGCTCCCACGGCAGCGTGCCTTGCAGGCCCTGGCGGTGGCGCTCGACGACGACGCCGCCGGAGTCGACGCGGACCCTGACGGCGCTCGGCAACGGCTGACGTCGTCGCGCCCGCTCGTCGGTCAAGAAGAACACGGTCGCCGCCGACTTCTCGGCCGCCAACGTCAGCCGCCGCACGGCGATGACCGCGTCGTCGAGGTCGTCTCTGCCGGTGGCATCGACGACGGCGGCGCAGAAGACGCCGGCGCGCATCACCCGCACCGACAAGCGCAACAACGACGACGACGGCGGCGTCACCACCACCAGCCTCTCGAGGGGCAGGCCCAGCGCCGCCACCGCCGGCGCGTGCAGCGTGTGCGCCGGATCGATGGCGACCGCCCACGACGCAGACCGCGCCGACGACGACGACGACACCGACGACGCCGACGACACCGACGACCGGGCGAGGGCCTCGGCGACGCACAACAACGACAGCGAGAGCGCGCCCTTGCCGGGCAGGGCGGCGACCTCGACGACGGCGCCAGGAATCAGCAGGGCCTCGCGCAGCGCCGTCGACAGCTCCGTCAGCGAAGGCGCCTCTGACGCAGTGGTCAGCTCGCGTCCGAAGCGAACGCCTTTTTGCTGCAGGAGCGGGATCGGCAGGGCCACACGGCCACAGTTTCGACCCGCGCGGCGCTTGACAAGTGTTCAGGTGTGCGCTGTTCGGGGCGCAAAAGACGGCATTGCAGCGTGCTCAACGAGGCCCTGTTCGAACCCTGTCGGCGCTGCTCCCACCTTTCCACATCGGTCGATCGTGTCTCCCACGGCACCCGACGTCGGAGCACCCCCGATACTCCCCCGGCACACGCAACCGGAGGTTTCAGATGAACATGTCAGTCCGAGGCGGCTCACCCATTGCCGCCGACATCAACAAGCTGCTCGTTGAGCGCGGTGGCGAGGCCATCCCCGGTCTCGAGAACATGGCTCCCGCCGAGCTGAAGGCCCTCAAAGAAGGCCTTGGCAAGTTCGATGAGTTCGCCAAGCAGTGCCAGAAGAACCCTGTTCTGAGCGCGTTCGCGAACAACGAGTCGCAGCGCTTCGTGCGCGACCTCGCCAAGAGCTGCTCGTGCTCGCCCGCGGCGACGGCGCCGCCCGCGGCGACGGCGCAGCCCGCGGCGTCAACGGCGGCGGCTCCTGCTCCCGCTTCGACGTCGGCTTCGGCCCCGCAGCGCATCTTCACCGGCATGTGCGGTGGTGGCGGCTACGTGCCTCCTCCTCCGCCGCCCGCTCCGCCGCCGGCTCCCCCGCCGCCGCCGGTCGCGCCGCCGGTCGCGCAGACGCCGACGCCTCCCGCTGCGCCCCCCGCGCAAGACAACACGCCTCCTGGCGTGAACGTGGCTCCTCCGTCCGTCGGCCGTCCCTCGCCGACGCCGCCGTCGGTGACCCCGCCGTCGATCCCGGTGTCGCCGCTGGCCACGCCGGCCGGACGCGTGCAGGCCCTCGGCGCTGGTGGTGCTCCGCCCGCCGGTGGCGCCAACGGCAACGCTGGTGCGGCTGACCCGGCTTCGAACCTGCTCCAGGCGCTGGGCCTCGGTGGACTCGGCGGACTCGGCGGACTCGCCGGCGGCAACCTCGCGCAGATCGGTCAGCAGCTGCAGCAGGCGCTCGGTGGCCTCGGTGGCGCCGGACCGCTCGCCGCGCTCGCCGCTCTCGGTGCTGGCCTTGGCGCTGGTGCCTTCAACCCGCTCGCGGCCAACAACCAGAACCAGCTCACCCAGGGTGGTCAGCAGACGGGTGCGACGCCGAACACGGGCAACCCCGAGCTCGACGCCATGCTCGGCGCCGGCGGCGCGGGC
>JANNAY010001308.1:0-5174 GCA_031384945.1 Deltaproteobacteria bacterium | reverse complement strand
CCCTTCTCACGCACAAAGACCTGCTGAACCCCAAGGCCCGCATCCTCGCGCGCAAGATCATCGAGCAGGTCGTTGAGCAGCTGAAGAAGAAGCTGATGATCCAGGTCGAGCAGGCCATCAACGGTGCGCTGCGCAAAGACCGCCACTCGCCGCGGCGCGTGTATCGAAATCTCGATCTGAAAACGACAGTTCGTCGCAATCTGAAAAATTGGAGCGACGAGAAGCAACTGTTGCTCGTCGACCGCGTCTATTACTACGCCGCCGAACGCAACCGTCGTCCGTGGCACGTCATCGTCTGCGTCGACCAATCCGGATCGATGCTCGAGTCGGCGATTTTCTCAGCGGTGATGGCCAGCATCTTTGGCGAATTGCCATCGATGAAGACCTCGCTCGTCTTGTTCGACACCCAGGTCGTCGACCTCTCCGATCAGGTGGGTCAGCCGGTCGATGTGTTGTTGAAGGTGCAGCTCGGCGGCGGCACCGACATCACGAAGGCGCTGCAGTATTCGTCGACGCTCGTGCGCGAACCGAAGCGCACCATCCTCGTGTTGATCACCGACTTCTACGAAGGCCGCGACGACAACGACCTCGTCAAAGAGGTCGCCGCCTTGAACGACGCCGGCGTCAGACTCGTCGGCCTCGGCGCCCTCGGCTACGAAGCCCGCCCCCAGTACAACAAGAGCACCGCCAACAAGTGCCGCAAGGTCGGCATGGATGTCCTCGTTTGCACGCCGGAGAAGCTCGCGGAGTGCATGGGCGAGATCATCTCAGGCCGTCGCTGACGCTGCGCTGCGCACGACAAACCTGACATCCAGCTGTCAGCGACGACGGCGAGACCGCGACAACGGAACACCTGAGGAGGAGCCGACCCATGACCGTGAAGCCCAACTACCTCGAGCTGCGCGCACCCGACCTGGCGGCGGCGCAGACCTTCTATGAACGCGCCTTCGGATTCGCGTTTACATCATATGGTGAAAACTACAGCGCCGTTGAAGGTGGCGCCGTCACGATCGGCCTGCTTCGCGCCCCGGTGGCGCCGCCGCTGCCGTTGTTCGAGAGCCAGCAGCTCGACGACGATCTCGCGCGCGTGCTGGCCGCGGGCGCTGTGCTGGTGAAGCCGATCGAGAGCTATCCGGGTGGCCGTCGCTTTCATGTGAAAGACCCCGCAGGCAACGAGATCGCTGTCTACCAAAGCGATGCCTGACAGCAGATGGCGACACGTCGCGGAAGAGGGCGCGCGACGTTATTGGAGGGCGCGGATGGCGTTTCTGGCGGTCTCGGCGTCGGGGCCGGAGGGCGCTACCTCGAGGTACTTCTCGTAAGCGGCGACCGCTTCGGTGGTCTTGCCCGAGGCGCGCAGCGCTTCACCCAAACCGAACTGCGCCTCGGCGACGTTGGGGTCGCGGGTGACGACGTTCTTGAAGCCGCGGGCAGCGGCGTCGGCTTTGCCGAGGTCGATCTGGGCCCATGAGAGCCCGAGCTCGGCCTTGTTGTCGCCGGGCTTCTTCACCAGCGCGACGCGGAACAGCTTGGCGGCTTCGCCGGTGCGACCAGACCGCGCCGCCTTCTGCGCCTTCGCGAGCGCCGTCTCGTACGTGTCTTCTTCGACGACGACAGCAGCGACGCCGGCGTCGACGACAGCGGGGACGGCGACGACAGCGACGCCGGCATCGACGACGTCGGGGGCCTTCTCGGGCGTCTTCGGCGTCTCGGGCTTCTTGGGCTCACCGAGCAGCGCACGCGCGGCGAGAAAGCGCGGATCGCTGGGGTTCTTTTTGAGGCGGTCGTCGACGGCAGCGCGGGCAGCGTCGACGGCGGCGCCGTTGTCGATCGACACAGGTTTGACGCGCGCGCCCGCCGCGGCTCTGACGGCGACGACGAGGGCTCTGACGGCGCGGGCGCGGGCGTCATAGGCGTCGACGCTGGTGTCGGTGCCGCCTTTGACAGCGTCGTCGGCGAGGGCCGCGAGGCCGGCGGTCAAGACGACGTTGGCGCGGGCTTCGTCGACGAGCTCGGGCACAGTGGCAGCGACGACGGCGGCGCGCTCGACGGCAGACGTGTCGGTGACGCCGTCGACGACGGCAGCGGCAAAGCGGGCCCAGGTGCCGTCGAGGCCTTTGTCGTCGCCGGCCTTGGATTGCGCGCGCGCCGCGTACTTCTTCGCCTCTGCCAACGACGGCGCAGGATTCGCCGACGGCGCCTTCGCCTTCGGGTCTTGCTTCTGGTGCGCGACTTCGATGAGGCGCGTGGCCTCGAGCACGCGCCACTTCTCGAGGTGCAAGAGCGCGGCAGCGACGTCGGCGTCGACAGAGCCCTTCTCTTCGGCGAGCTCTTCGGCGAGGTCGGGGGCGAGGTTCTGCAAGAGCGCGTCGACGGTGGCGGGCTCGTCTTTGCGGGTCGCGGCCAACGCGGCGTGGGCGTGGCTCAACGTCGGTTTGTCGCCCTCGCGCAGCGCGCGAAAGGTGTCGGGCGAGGCGACGCGGATGATGACGGCGATGGCCACGAACGAGCCGAGCACGCCGACCATCGCCCACATCAGCGGCGGCACTTTCTTCTTCTGAACCGGCGCGCGGCCCTTGGGGTCGGTCGTCATCACCATCGACGACGGATCCGGCGGACGCGACGGCGCCGAATTCGCCCCCGACGGCGACGCGTTCATCTGCGCCTGCTTCGCGGCCAACGCCTGCTGCAGGTCGCCGCCGATCTGCCACTGGCCCGTCTGCGTCGAGGGCAGCGAGCCCAACGAGAACTGTCCCGTGGGCGAGCCGCCCTGCAGCTGACCGCCCGCGAAGGGATCGTTCGTCAGCGGCGTCGGCGTCTTTGTCTGATCACCACCTGTCGACACGGCCGCCGGCGGCGCCTCGCTGAGCAGGTTCTCGATGGCATCGCCGATCGGGATCGTTTCACCCGCCTGTCCCCCTCTGCGATCCATGCTGGCCGTCGTCGTCAACGTCGTGTTCAACGTCGGCGCCGGATCAGCAGCGACCGGAGCGCCCGAGCTGCCCAACGGGTTGCGGCGGCCCATCGCTGCCTGCTCGGCCATCGAAAAGAACGTCGACAGCTGCGGGTCGTCGCCGAGGCGGGCGAACTTGCGGCCGTCGGTCGAGAGCTGGTCGTCGCGGACCAGCTTTCCGTCGAGCACCCACTGCTGCAGCGTGGCCCACTCTTGAAAGTGCACGACGCTGCCGTCGTTCTTGCGCACGACCCACTCGCCGGAGGGTCCTGAGGAGAGGCTCGCCAGGCCATCGTCTTCGCGGCTCTCGGCGCGGCCACGCCCCCCTTGATGGTCGGGGCGGTCTTCGGGGGCGACCACGGCGGTGGGCGGGTCTTCGTTGCCGCTGAAGGTGACCGGGTCGGGCGGACGCCCCTGCGACTGACCGGGCGACACACCACCGGGGCGGGTGCCGCGCATCTGCCCCGCCGCGGCGGCCGCGTGCGACGACGACGACGCCACTGCGCCGGATGGACGTTGCGGCAGCTGGGCGCCCACCTCCGTCGGCTCCATCGGGGTGAGGTCGCGGGTGCGCTCTTCGAGCTCTTTGCCGAGGATCTGCTGCACGAAGGCGGCGACGCTGACCTCACCGGACTGAAGGCCGGCGCGGTCGAGATACTCTTTCAAGCGCGCGCCGACCTCGCCGAGCGACGAGAAGCGCCGACCGGGGTCGCGCTCGAGCATGCGCATGATGATGGCTTCGAGCTCAGGCGGAAAACCGGGCACATGCTGTGACGGTTTGGGAATGGGATTCTGCAGGATTTTCTGCAGGGTGTTGATCTCAGAGTCGGCCTTGAACAGTCGACGACCGGTGCACATCTCCCAAATCACGATGCCGAGCGAGAACTCGTCGCTGCGGCCGTCGAGGTGCTCGCCGCGCACCTGCTCGGGCGACATGTACTGCAGCTTGCCCTTGACCATGCCCGCCTGCGTGCGCGAGCTCTTGTTGGCGGCCTTGGCGATGCCGAAGTCGACGAGCTTGGTGACACCGTCGGCGCGCACCATGATGTTCTGCGGGCTGATGTCTCGGTGAACGATGTTGAGCGGCATGCCGCGCACGTCTTTGGCGCGGTGGGCGTGGTCGAGGCCGAGGCCCGCTTCCATCACGATTCTGACGCTGACCTGAAAAGGCAGGCCCACACCTGCTTTGGCTGCTGCATACCAAAGCTTCGAGAGGTCTTCGCCCGCAATGTATTCCATTGCGATGTAGTAGACGCCGTTCCAATCGCCTACGTCGTAGATGGCGACGATGTTCGGGTGGTTCAGCGTCGCGGCGACGCGGGCTTCGTCGAGAAACTGCTCGACGAACTCTTTCTCTTTGGCGAGGTCGGGTCGCAGCGCTTTCAAGATCGCCAGGCGATCGAGCACGCCCGTCTGCCGGGCGAGAAACACCTCACCCATGCCGCCTTGAGCGATGCGACGGATCTTCTCGTACTTGCCGAACACCAAGCTCACGGGCGCGACCTTACTCCCGACGTCGACAAAGGCACCACTTTGGCCGGGGGTGTCTTCGCGATGCCCCGCCCGTCGGGTACGGTGGCGCCCATGCAACGGTTCTCCCCCGCCCTCGGCCTCGTCGTTGTCGTCGTCGCTGGCGCCTGCGTCCCCGACGCCGCCGTCGAAAAAGAGCCCCTGCCCTTCGCCGCCGCCGACGCCGACAACACCCCGGATCCTGCCCTTGAGGGGCCGTATCCGGTGGGCATCCGCACCCACCAGCTGATCGATGATCTGCGGCAAGAAGAGCAGTCCGACGGCTCTCTGGCGCCGCGAAAGCTCAAGGTCGAGGTTTGGTACCCGGCCCGCGAGAGCGCCCGCGGTGAGCCGAAAGAAGCCATTCACCTCTTCGACGCCCTGCCGCCCGACCTGCAAGAGGGCCTGACCGAAGACGATCTGGGTGAGCTGGCGACGATCGCGGTGCGAGACGCTCCTGCCCGGCAAGACGGCGACCGCTACCCGGTGATCATCTTCAGCCACGGCAAGGGCGGCATCCGCCTGCAGTCGAATTTCTACACCGCCTACCTCGCCTCGCACGGCTACGTCGTCGTCGCCCCCGACCACAGCGGCGACACCATCGTCGAGCTGCTGCGCGAGGTGAAAGAGAGCGGAAACATCCAGGCCGACAGCACCGTCGAAGCCATCGTCGACCGCCCCAAAGACGTCATCGCCCAGCTCGACTTGATCC
>JANNAY010001280.1:0-2167 GCA_031384945.1 Deltaproteobacteria bacterium | reverse complement strand
GACGTCGAAGGCATCTCGGTCATGGTGGCCGAGCCTACTCGAGCTCTTCGGGGTGAAACGCGGCGAGGGCGCAGGCGCCGCCGACGCCAGCGCCGAGGCCGGCGGCGACGGCGACGAAGGCGCCGCGGGCGAATTGGCCTGCGACGGCGGTCGCTGCGTCGACGTTGATGCCGCCGGGGCGGGCGACGACGAATCCGAGCAACGTGCCGACGCCGCTGCCGACGACGGCGCCGAAGCCTGCGCCGAGGGCGGTGACGAAGCCTTGCGAGACGGCGCCGCCCGCGCCGGCGCCGACGACGGCCAAGACGGCGGGGCCGGCGACGACGAAGAAGCTGGTGACGCTGTTGAGGGCGACGAATTCGGCAGCGACAGGCGCGGTGGGGTCGCGGTTCGGGTCGACGGTGAGCGCGAGGCCCCCAGCGGCGACCCCCGCGCCGACAAAGGCGCCGGCGATGGCGCCGCCTGATGACGCGAGGCCGGGCACGATGAGGTCGCCGGCCTCGACGGTGGCGACGTTGAGCGCGAACAGCAACGGCAGCATGTCCGCAGCATGACACTTGTCGGCGCCCGTGCAGCAGCGGACAGCACGACAAAAGACTTCCCCGACGGGGGGACAGTCGCTATGGCGTGACGTCGTCGTTTGCCCTGCGAGGTCTTATGCGCGCCCGCGTCATCGTGAAGCTCAAACCCGGTGTCCTCGATCCTGCGGGTGCGGCCGTTGAAACCGCGCTGCACGGGCTCGGGTTCGCCTCTGCCAAGAACGTGCGCGTGCAGAAGCTCATCGAGCTCGACGTCGACGCCGCCGACGAAGCTGCGTGCAAAGCGCAGCTGTCAGAGATGGCCGACAAGCTCTTGCGCAACCCCGTCATCGAAGACTTCGTCGTCGAGGTCGTCTCCAAATGACCGTCGCGGTCGTCACGTTTCCGGGGTCGAATTGCGATCGCGACGTCGTCACGGCCGTCGTCGAAGGCGGCGGCGGCGCGGCCGTGCGCGTGTTTCACAAAGAGCGCGAGCTGCCGCCGTCGACGTCGGCGGTGGTGCTGCCGGGCGGCTTCAGCTTCGGCGACTACCTGCGCTGCGGCGCCATGGCAGCGCGGTCGAACCTGATGCCGGCGGTGAAGCGCTTCGTCGACGCTGGCGGCCCCGTCGTTGGCATCTGCAACGGCTTTCAGATTCTCTGCGAGGCCGGAATCCTGCCCGGTGCTCTGCTGCGCAACAAAGACGGCCGCTTTCATTGCGAAGAGGTCGAGCTCGAGGTCAGCGGCGACTCACCGCTTCTCACCCACTATGATAAGGGCGAGAGCATCGTGCTGCCGATCGCTCATGGCGAAGGCAACTACTACGCCGACGACGACGTCATCGCCCTGCTCGAGCGCGAGAAGAAGATCGCGTTTCGGTACACGGCAAAAGACGCCGCCGGCAACGGTTCAGTCAATGGTGCGAAGAAGGCCATCGCCGGCATCGTCGGCGGCCCGAAGCGCAACGTGATCGGCTTGATGCCTCACCCCGAGCGCCGCTCGCTCGACGTGCACGGCGCCGACGACGGCCTGCCGCTGCTGCAATCGCTCATCGCGAAGGTGTCTTGATGTCTGGCAAAAAGAAGACATTGGTCGCGAAGCTCGTCGACACCGACGTCACCACCGTCGAGCACGGCAAAGAGATGGGGCTCTCGGCCGACGAGTTCGAGCGCGCGGTGAAGCTCATCGGCCGGGCCCCCAACAAGGTCGAGCTCGGCTGCATCTCAGCGATGTGGAGCGAGCACTGCTCGTACAAGAGCTCGAAGATTCACCTGCGCCGACTGCCGACCACGGGCCCGCGCGTGCTGGTCGGACCGGGCGAAAACGCCGGCGTCGTCGACGTCGAACCCGACAACCCCACGGGCTGGGCCGTCGCCTTCAAGGTCGAGAGCCACAACCACCCCAGCTACATTGAGCCCTACCAGGGCGCCGCCACCGGCGTCGGCGGCATCTTGCGCGACGTGTTCACCATGGGCGCGCGCCCCATCGCCGCGATGAACCTGCTGCGCTTCGGCCGCGCCACCCACAAAAAGACCCCGTCCCTCGTCGACGGCGTCGTCAGGGGCATCGGCGGCTACGGCAACTGCTTCGGCGTCCCCACCGTCTACAGCTCCGCCGAATTCGACGCCGCCTACGACGGCAACGTGCTC
>JANNAY010001267.1:0-3559 GCA_031384945.1 Deltaproteobacteria bacterium | reverse complement strand
CTCGGATCCGCGACGCGGGCGCCGTATCCGTCGTCTCCGTCGTCTCCGTCGTCTCCGTCGTCGCCGTCGTCGTCGCACACGCCGTCAACGCCGTCGACGCACACGCCGTCGTCGTCGTCGCACACGCCGTCAACGCCGACATCGCCATCGCCAACTTCCGCATGTCGCCCCCCCTTCTCGGCGACGCTATCCGTTCAGCGCTCGCCTTCGGTTGCTGAAGCCGCGGATCTTGATGCGTGGCCGTGTCGACGTCGTTGTCCGTCACAAGCGCGAATCACAACGCGGCTGCGTGGGTGTACTGTCCGGTGTGCTGACAAAACTCATGGCCCTCTTCGCCGGAACGTCGCCGCGCGGCCTGGTGTTGCGCGCGCACCTCGGCGATCGGGCGGGCGTCGAGAAGCTGCTCGACGCTGGCATCTCACCGTCGTGCATCGAGATCTCGAACACGCCGTTGATCGCGGCCCTCGTCGGCAACCACGCCGACGTCGTCGATCTCTTGTTGCGCCGCGGCGCAACACCAGAAGACGTCTTCAACGTCGAAGAAGGCGCCACCGTCTTGCATGCCTTGGCGCAGATGCCCGTCGACGACGCTTTGGCCGCGCGTGTGCTCGACGCAGCCCGCTCACCCGACGCGCGCTCCAAGATCGGCGTGACGCCGTTGATGCTCGCTGCCGGCGCCGGCCGCCTGTCGTTCATCAAGGCGCTGATCGCCCGCGGCGCCGACGTCGACGCCGTCGTCAGCG
This sequence comes from Deltaproteobacteria bacterium, assembly GCA_031384945.1. Taxonomy (GTDB): domain Bacteria; phylum Myxococcota; class UBA727; order UBA727; family VGSZ01; genus VGSZ01. Next base: position 2,816 of record JANNAY010001267.1, on the reverse strand, counting down.
GCACGTTTCCGCTGACAAGCGCTCCATTCGACTCGCACGGCACGACGCCGCTGGTGTGCGCGATCCGCGGTCGTGACGATGCCGCAGTCGACGTCCTCGTCGACGCGGGCGCTCGCTTGTGTGCGCGCATGAACGACGGCTTCACCGAGCTCACGGTCGCCTGCTTCGTCGCCCACCGCCGCATCGTCGAGCAGGTCATCGCCCTCGGCGCCGACGTCAACGCGCCCATGGGCGAGGGACGCCTGCGCGGGCTGCGCCCGCTGATGATTCCGTTCCTCGTGCCGCCGGCGCTCACGCGCGCCGCACCCCACGAGATCGCGGTGACGTTGGTCGAGCGGCAGAACATCGTTCACGCGCTCGTCGCGGCCGGCGCCGACGTCGACGCCCGCGACGGCGAGGGCAAGTCGGTTCGTGACTACGCCGCGCCCTTTGCGGGCACGCCGCTGCGGCTGCCGTGACGGCACCACCCGAGCACGGAGCGCTTTCGAACCATTTTCGTCGTTCAGCGACGACGACGCTGACCCGGCGGCGCCAACACCGGCGGCACCGACGACGACGACGCCTGCTTCAAATAGTCATCGACAGTGAGCTCGACGAAGTCGGCAGCGTCGACGTCAGCGCCTTCTTCGACGCTCCTGCCGACATGCCCCGCAAAATCGATCAAGAGCTCGGCCATCTTGTCCCACGCGTAGGGAACAGCGCCCTGCACATCCCCACCCGGAATGAACCACGCTGCCGTCGACGACGGAGGCGACGGCAAATTCACGAACGCCACCAGCGCCTCGCGCAGAGAGGCATCGCGCTTCTTGTTGCGGCGCCCGAACAAACCCAACGCGCGCGTGTGCGTCGCCACGAAGAGCGCGTTCAACGCCTGCAGCTCAGCCGCCATCGGCACCGACGACGACCAGGACCGCGCCGTCTCTTGCAGCTTGGCCAACCGGTCAAGGTCAGCCCCGCTCTCGGCGGAGAACATCAGGGAGCCGACGGGCCACTGGCGGTCAAAGGCGCCGTCAAAGGCGTCTTGTGCTTCGGCGTCGACGAAGGTGGCGTCGAGGACGTCTTCGAGGGCGGCGTCGAGGTCGACGAGGTCGTCGTCGCCGAAGAGGTCGATGTCGATGGCGATGCCGTCGTCGTCATCGAGAGTGGGGACCGGCGACGACGTGCGCAGGTCGCGTGTGCGGGCTGTGAACAACAGCTCGCTCCACAACGCGAGCACTGCGTCGCCTTTGTCGGTGAGGGACTTCACCAGCCCGCGCGGATCGTCGAGGCCGAGCTGCTCGACGACGGGCAACAACAGCGAGACCTCGACGTCGCGGCGCTCGTCGCCGTGGCGGGCGAGGTCGAAGCACAACATGCAGGCCGCGAGCTGGGCCTTCTCGCCTGACTTCTTGCGCAGGGCCTCGAGGTAAATCGAGACCCGCAGGTTGTCGTGCTGCTTCGACGAGCAGCAGAGGTCGACGATGTCTTCGACGTCGAGGGCGGCGGCCTCTTCGCGCAACCGTGCGCGGGCCTCATCGCTCGGAGCGGTGCGTGTCCCCACATGACGACGGTGACACGGGCATCCGGCTGGTGTCAGGAAACGTGCATCAGTGCCTCGCGAAGGAGCGCCTGCAGGTCTGACGTCGTCTCGGCCAGCGCCTTGGTCTTCTGCAGCGCCCGGTCGATCTGCGGCGCCTTGTAGCCAAGGTTGGCCAGCGCCGAGCGCAGGTCTTCGAGCACGCCGCGCTGGCCGGCCGGCACGCCCGACGTCAGCACCGACGACAACGACTCTTTGGCCATGCGCTCGCCAAGGTCGAGCACGATGCGCGCGGCGGTCTTCTTGCCCACGCCGGGGATCTTCGTGAGGCGGGCCTCGTCGCCCTCGGCGATGGCGCGGATCAACGTCTCGGCGTCCATGCCCGACAACGCCGACAACGCCGTGCGCGGACCCACGCCCTGCACGCTGATCAAGCGCTCGAAGAGCGAGTGGCCAGCCCGCGACGAAAAGCCGTACAGCTGAATCGCGTCTTCGCGCACGTGCGTGTGAATGTACGCCTCAGCCTTCGTGCCGGGATTTGTGTAGCGCGCCACGTCGGTGATGGGCATCAAGACGTGATATCCAACGCCGTTGACGTTGATGCAGACCGCGTCGAGGTCTGCATACTGAACCGTGCCACTCAAATAACCAATCATCGGTGCATCCTTAGAGCTTGCCCTGGGCCTTGGCGAGCGCCGCCAGCGCATCGCGGCCCTTGGTCTTCGCCTGCTTCTTCTTCAGCTGCGGCGCGGGAAGGTGAAGAGGTCCGTCGAGGGCGGCGGCAATGGCGACGGCGAGGGCGTCGGCGGCGTCTTCGAAGGGATGCTCTTTGAGCCCCAACAAGATCGACACCATCGCCGCCACCTGCACCTTCTCGGCGCGGCCGCCGCCGGTGACGCGCGACTTCACCATCGACGTCGAATACGAGGCCACCGCGAGCCCGCGCAGGCCCAGCGTCGTCAACGCGGCGCCGCGGGCTTGTCCGAGGATGAGGGCCGAGCGCGCGCCCTTCTGCACGAAAACGTCTTCGACGGCGGCGCGATCGGGCCGGTACGTCGTGATCACGTCGTTGAGCCGGTGCGCGAGATCGACGAGCCGGATGGTGAGGTCGGCGGAGTCGTCGAGAAACAAGACGCCGTTGTCGACGTGGACGACGGCGTTGCCCTCGACGTCGACGACGCCCCAGCCGGTCTTCCGCGACCCGGGATCGATGCCCAGCACGCGCACCCTCACGACACGCACGCAGAAAAAAAGCAGGACTCCCCCTCCCCACAGCGAGGCTTTGCGAGCGCCCGTGGGG
>JANNAY010001260.1:0-4344 GCA_031384945.1 Deltaproteobacteria bacterium | reverse complement strand
GCGCAGTTCGATGCCTTGTTTGCCTACTCGCCGTACCACCACGTCAAAGACGGCACGGCGTATCCGCCGACCTTGTTCTTGATGGGCAAGAACGACGTGCGTGTCGCCCCGTGGCACTCCAAGAAGATGACCGCGCGGCTGCAGGCGGCGTCGTCGTCGGCGTCGCCGACCTTGTTTGCGACCACCAGCGATGCGGGCCACGGCATCGGCAGCGCTGTCGACGTCATCGTCGCGCAGAACACCGACGCGTACGGCTTCTTGCTCACGAACCTCGGCGCGACGTACCCCGCCGCGCACTGAGCTCGTTCTTCACGCGCTGATCACGGCGCTCCGGCCGCGGTGGACGTTCTCGTTGTCGAGCGTCCCCGCCGGCCGGTTTTCTTTTGTGCTGTGCACGGCCGTGACGTCCATCGTCGCGGCGCCGTCGTCGACCACTCACGTTTGCGCGCCGATTTGTCGCCGATGTGTAGGCAGGGGCTTGCCCCCGTGTTGCTCGACGCTGTCTCGGGTCGCCGGGTTTCCTCCCCTTTCCCGCAGCGTCGAAGCGCCCGTCGTCCCTTGCGCCCTGCGACGACGACGATGCCTCGACGCGCCCGCGGGAAAGGGGCCGGGGGATTGGGTGGCGCGTGCCGGACCCGCCTCGGGTCATCGGGTTTCCTCCCGTGTTCCTCGACGCTGTCGCGCGATGCATCGAACCCCGCAAGGTGCAGGCGCACGACGGGGGCAAGCCCCTGCCTACAAAGAACTACAAAGAACGAACCCTGCCGGTTTTCACCTCTCCACAGCGAGGCTTTGCGAGCGGCCGTGGAGAGGTCGAGCGAAGCGAGGGTGAGGTCTGCGGGCGGGCGGAGACGTTCAGCCGACCGGCGGCTGGTCGGCGCCCGGGTGATCTTTGTGCGGGCGCGTCGTCGTCGTCGGCGGCGTCTCTGGCGTCGTCGTCGTCGGAGGCGTCGTCGTCGAAGGCGTCTTCTTCAAGGCGTCGAGGTCTTTCAGCACCTGCGCCGAGTGCGAGGCCGGGTCGACGTCGCGGTAGACCTTCTGCACCTTGCCGTCGCCATCGATCAAGAACGTGTGGCGCTTGGCGAAGACGGTCACCATCATGTCGGCGGCGGCTTCGTAGGATTTGCTCACTTTGCCATCGACATCGGCGAGCAATTTGAAAGACAGCCCTTCTTTGACGCAGAACTCTTTGTGCGACTTCTCGTCTTGCGTCGAGACGCCGACGATGACGGCGTCACGCTTCACGTACTCCGGAAGATCTTTCTCGAAGTTGTGGGCTTCGAGGGTGCAGCCGCCCGTGAAGTCTTTGGGGTAAAAATAGAGCACGACCCACTTGCCTTTGAGATCCTTCAAAGCGAGCGGCTTGCCGTCTTGCGTGGGCAGCGAGAACGCCGGCGCGGTGTCGCCGACGGCAAGGGGCGCCGCCAACGACGACGTGGCGAACAGCAGCGACAGAGACAGAGACAGCGCGCGCATCGAAGCACCTCGACAAAGAGACTCTACGAATCGATGCCGGCTGGCGTTCAGCGTTGCACCCCGATGATCTCGGCCACGGCCAGCGGCGTCGTCGTGCCGGCGCTGCCGCCATCGCCGCCGATGACGAGGACGCGGCCGTCGTCGAGGGTGACAGCGACGTGCGCGAGGCGGGCGTGCTGCAGCGCCGGCAAGGCGACGAAGCCGTCGGCGGCCTCGTCGTAGAAGTCGACGCTGGCGGTGGGGTCGTCGGCGCCGCCGGCGACGACGATGACGCCGACGCCGGGCATCAAGTTCGCCGTTGAGAACAAGCGCGCGTCGGCGCTGTCGCCGAAGACGCCGGTCCAGTCGTCGTCTTCGAGGTCGTAGACCTCGGCGGAGCGGTGGCCGAGAATTTCGGTGGTGAAGGATCCTTCGTAGCCGCCGAAGACGGCGAGGTGGCCGTCGTCGACAAAGGCGGCGCAGGCGGCGGCGCGGGGGTCGCCGAGGCTGGCGACGGGGTCGGTGTCGCCGACGCTGGCGTCGTATTTTTCGACGGTGTCGAGGGCGAGGGCGGCGTCGCCGGTGCGGCCGCCGACGAGCAAGACGTCTTCGTCGTCGACGGGGCGAAACGCGAGGTGGCCGAAGCGGGCCTCGATGAGGTTCTCTTGCGCGACCCAGGCGCTTTGGTCGGCGGCGAGGGCCCAGGCGTCGTCGAGGGTGACGCCTTCGTCGCGGCCGCCAGCGACGTAGACGCGGCCGTCGGTGAGCAGCGTGCACGTGAAGAGGTCGCGCGCGCGCGGCAGGTCAGGAGCAGGGGTCCACAACCCGGTTGTGGGGTCGTAGATCTCGGCGCTGACCGTCGGCAGGTAGTCGCCGTCGCTGCCGCGCACGCCGCCGACGACGAGCACGCGGCCGTCGTCGAGCCGCTCCATGCAGTGGCGGGCACGGTCGATGGTCATGTTGCCCGTCGCCGTGAAGGTGTCGGTGCTCGGGTCGAAGAGCTCCGCCGACGTCGTCGTCGCGAGGTCCGCGCCGCTGCGGCCGCCGGCGACCAGCACCTTGCCGTCGTCGAGCAAGAGGGCCGCAGCGTTGGTGCGGTCGCGCACCTGGTTCACTTGTTTGACGACACCGACGCAGCGGTTGTTGACGCTGGTGAAGCCCTCGTCGCAGCTGTTGTCGACGCTGGCGGTGATGGTGAACGAGCCCGACGTCGGCAAGAGCTGTTGGTCGGCGCCGTCGACGACGACGAAGATGCGGCCGGGGCCGACGCCGGCGAGCACCATGGCTTCGACGCCGCCCGAGGAGTGGTCGTTGTCGGTGCAGGTGCCGCTGATGATCGAGGCGCAGCTGACTTCGGCGCTGGCGTAGACGGCGGCGTCGAAGCCGTCGGCGTCGACGGTGACGCGCAGGTTCGTGCGCGCCGCGAGGTCGATGTGAAAAGCGCGGTCGGGCCCTTCGTTGCCCCCGCAGATGGCCGAGAGGTCGTTCAGCGCCGTCGCCGTGGTCGCCGTCCGCGGCACGTCGGGCACGAGGGACAACGAGTCTTCGCAGGCGTCGCCCGCGGCGGCCTCGCCTTCGCCTTCTGTGCCTTCGCCCTCGCCTTCGGTGCCTTCGCCGAAGTCGAAGCCGCGCGGCACGCAGACTTCTTGGACGCAGACGAAGCCTTCGTCGCCTGCGCAGTCGTCGTCGTCGTCGCAGGCGCGGCCGAACGCGGCGTCTTCGAAGGCGCACGCGCCGGCGGTGGCGATGACGATGGCGTTCGCGAGCAGCAGCAGTCGGGACGTCATGGCTGCACCGCCGTGGTCGTCGTCGTCGTCGTCGTCGTCGTTGGCGCCGTCGTCGGCGTCTCTTCTGGCGGCGAAAAATCAAAGACAAAGGCCGCGGCCGCGACGGCGACGCCCGCGACGGCGAGGGCGGAGCCGGCGCAGACCAGCGGCAGTCCCCACGTCGTCCAATCTTGCTGCGCGCGGGACTGCGCCTGCTGCGCGGTGGCGGCGCGGGCGAGTCCGACGTCGGGGTCGACGGCGGCGTCGTCTTCGGCGGCTCTGACTGCTGCTTTGGCGTCGCCGTGGGCGAACGCGGGCAGCGTGCCGATGCTGGCGACGACGACGCCTGTGACGACGGCCGCGGCGCCGCCCGCGAAGACGCCGACCGGAAACGGCTTCGCCGGAATTTCGACCGCGCACGACGACGAGCAGCCGTCGTCGTTCTCGACGTTGCCGTCGTCGCAGTCTTCGTTGGCGGCTTTGACGCCGTTGCCGCAGGCGCTGACGCTGCAGTTGACGTCGCAGCCGTCGCCTTCGACAACGTTGCCGTCGTCGCAGACTTCGTCGCCCGTGACCGATCCGTTGCCGCAGCCCGTCGGTTGGCAGGTGCCGTCGCAGCCGTCGCCGTCGTTGAGGTTGCCGTCGTCGCAGCTCTCGCCAGCGCTGACGACCCAGTCGCCGCAGATGCGCGGTGGCAGCGCGCACGCCGTGCCGGGGCCCTTCTCTCGAACGATGAGCAGCAGCTCGGCGAGCCGGGTCTCGACGATGCCTCGGCGTTCGAACGTCGCGTGGTTGTCGAGCAGCGTGCGGTACAGCCGGATCGCCGCGAGGTAGTCGCCCGCGGCGAACGCGGTCTCGGCAGCCCGGTACAGCGCCAACGGATCCTTCGTATGCCCGTGCAATTGCACGAAGATCGACGATGCGTCGCAGAACCGGCGCTCTTCGGCCGCGCGCACGCCCGCCTCGTTCATGCCGGCAGGGGGCGCTCCCATCGCGAGGGCCAGGGCGAGCAGCAGCATCAATTCAAATCCGGGACATGGGGTTGCTCTGGCTTCGTTGCCGGCTTCGTCGTCGTCGTCGCCGGCCTCTTCACCGGCTTCTTCGTCGGCGCAGTGGTCGGCGC
>JANNAY010001255.1:0-2536 GCA_031384945.1 Deltaproteobacteria bacterium | reverse complement strand
GCCCGACGCCAGGCGGCAGGTGATGTTGGGCGAGAACTGTCCTTTGCTGCGCCAGTAGTCGTGGCTCGTCTCGACAATCTGCTCCATCGCTGGCCAGACGTAGTCGGCGAATTGGGCGGCCTCGATGACGATGCGGATGTCTTTGCTGAAGCGCGACATGCCGTTGGCGGTGCCGACGATGAAGTCTTCGGCGATGGGGCCGTTGAAGACGCGGCCGGCGCCGAATTCGCCGAGCATGCCCTTCGTGAGATTGAAGACGCCGCCCTTCTCTTTGCTGGCGACGTCTTGCCCCCAGATGAAGGTGTTGGGGTTGTGGCGAAACTCTTCGATGAGCGTGCGCGTGATGGCCTCGCGCAGCTTCTCGGTGGCCTCACCCTCGGGCAACGTCGACGACAAGCCCTCTTTGGCGAGGTCTGCCTCTGGCGGCGTCACGAAGTCGTAGATCGACTCGGCCGACGGCTTCGGGGCTTCTTCTGCCTTCAACGCCTGCGCGTCGAGGTCGGCTTCGATGGCGTCTTCGATCTCTTTGAGCTTCTTTTCGTCGATGAGCTTGGCGCTGATGACGTGGTTGCGCAGGCGCACCACCGGGTCGAGCAGCTGCGCCTGGGCCACCTCGTCGACGCTGCGGTAGAGGTCGTGGGCGTCTGAGTTCGAGTGCGCGCCCATGCGCACGCACTGCGCATGCACGAGCACAGGACCCTTGCCGGCGCGGGCGTGCTCGGCCGCTTCGCGCATGCCGCGCATCGAGTCGAAGATGTCGGTGCCGTCGCAGTCGACGACCTTGAGGTTTTTGATGCCGCGAAAGTTGTCGGCGACGTTCTTCGACGACGACTGCTGCTCGACGGGCACCGAGATGCCGTAGCCGTTGTTCTGCAGCACGAAGATCGCGGGCAACAGCTCGCGCGAGGCGCCGGAGAAGGCCTCGAAGCAGTAGCCCTCGGACGCCGACGATTCGCCCTGCGACGAGATGGCGACGCCTTCGCTCTTGTAGTGCTTGATGGCGCGCGCGACGCCGGCGGCGTGCAGCGTGTGGTTGCCCGTGCACGACGACACGTTTTGAACGCCGATGGACGGCTTGCCGAAGTGGTTCGACATGTGGCGTCCGCCCGAGCACGGGTCGGCGTCGCGCGACAGGCCATTCAAGAACAGCTCGTACGGCGTCACGCCGGCGCTGAGGTTGGTGCCGAGGTCGCGGTAGTACGGAAAGAGAAAGTCTTTGTTGGGCCGGAAGTGCAGGCCGATGGCGACCTGGATGCCTTCGTGGCCGGCGCAGCGCGCGTGGTAGCTCCACCCCATGCCGCGGCGGATGTAGCGGCTGGCGCGCTCGTCGATCTGGCGCGTTTGAAACAGCAGCTTGTACCAGCCGACGACGACGTCACCGGCGACCTTGCCGTAGGCGTCGGTCTTCAGCGGCGGCAGGTTCGCGGGCGTGGCGGCTTTCGAGGCGGTCTGGGTCGTCATCGTCAAGCTCCGGAAAGTGCATGCGGTCTACAGGAAAGCCGTCGACGGATGAAGCTTCGTCGTCGACGCGCGGCGCCAAAAAAGAAAGAAGCGCTCCACGTTGGCGGAGCGCTTCGGTGATCGGCGTTGGCCGACCTGGCAGTTTTGCTTCAGGCGTGTCGCTTGACCATCTCTTCGAGCTTGGCCTTGGGCACGGCGCCGACGATCTGGTCGACCGGCTTGCCGCCCTTGAACAAGATCAACGTCGGAATCGAGCGAACGCCGAACTGACCCGCGATGCCAGGGTGGTCGTCGATGTTGAGCTTGCCGACGGCCAGCTTGCCCGTCATGTCGTTGGCGATCGCCTCGACGTGGGGGGCGATGGCGAGGCACGGGCCGCACCAGGTGGCCCAGAAGTCGACGAGAAAGGGCTTGTCGGCGGCGAGGACGGTGCGCTGAAAGTTGTCTTCGGTGATTTCGGTGATGTTGCCGGCCATGGCGCTCTCCATTTTCTTGCGGTTCTGATGTGGCGACGACGTCGTCGTTGCTCGCAGATCCAGCGTGATGACTCGTTTCTCGTAGCAGAACTGGCCGCGATTGGCACGAAGCGGCGAGGATGCGAAGACAACTCTCGTCAGGGGCTTCGGAGGTTTCTCGCTTTGCCGGCGGTCTTCATCACCAACGACATGCTCCAACAGTGGGCCGATCAGGGAAAGGTTCGTCTCGACGACACCACCCTCACCCTCCTCAGCGAGAGCCGGACCGTGAAGCTCACCCCGGCTGTGCGGTTCACGACGCTCATCGACGACAGCGCCGGCGATCCAAACAAGCTGCTCGGCAAGGTCAAAACCAAAGACCAGCTGACCGAGCTTGGCGCCGAGCACTACCTCGACTCCGTCATCTTCGGCGAGGTCGGCTACACCGTCGTCGAAGGCTTTCTCGGCGACCTGTCGCCGCAGAAAAGGCCGCAGGCGCCAGCGCCCGATCCGTTCGCGCCGCGCGAGACAGAAGTGAAGCTGGTCGCCCCGATCGTGGCGCCGCCGAGGTCGTCGGCGCCGCCGCCGGTCGATCTGCCGCCCGCGGTGACGAAGCCCCC
>JANNAY010001254.1:0-2072 GCA_031384945.1 Deltaproteobacteria bacterium | reverse complement strand
ACGCGGTGCACGTCGACGCTGACGTGTCCGGCCGAGAGCAAGAGGTTCAGGCGCGCCGGCGTCAGCAGGTCGCCAGCGTTGCCGACGACGCCCCCTTCTTTGACGTCGTCGCCGCGGACTCTGACGTGGTCGCCGACGTTGACGGCGGCGTTGACGACGACGAATTTGTCGTCGGCGACGCAGACTTCGCGCATGACGACGGCGTCGACCCCGGCGGGGATCGGCGCGCCGGTGGTGATGGCGACCGCTTCGCCCGCGCCGATCGACGCCGACGGGGCGTGTCCCGCCAGCGACGCGCCGACGATGCGCAATTGTGTCCCCGGCTTTGTCACGTCGGCGGCGCGCAGGCCGTAGCCGTCCATCGCCGAATTCGAAAACGGCGGCAGCGCCCGCAGCGACGTCGACGTCGACGACAACGTCCGCGACGTCGACGACAGCGCCAACGTCGTCAGCGGCACCGACTCAGACGGCAGCGCCGTCGCCAACGCGAGGATGCGACCGCGGGCGTCGTCGACGTCGATCAGCTGCTCTTTGGGTGCGGTCATCGTCTTCTCTGGTGGCCGGGGCCGAGGATGTGCGGCAAGCGGGCCTCGTAGTTGAAGCTCTCGACCGTCGGAATGTGCGGCGGCACATGGCAGCCGCGGCAGGTCTGCTCGTCGACGACGCGCTTGATCTTTGTCTTGTCGCCGCCGCCCGCGACGTGCAGCGAGCCCGGCCCGTGGCAGCTCTCGCATTGCACGGCGGTGAGCTGTTTCTCGACGAGAACAGTGGTGGTGCAGGCGCCGCCGTCTTTGTCGAAGCCGGCGGAGTGGCAGCCGACGCAGCTGCGGTCTTTGTCGCGGCCGACGTTCACGAGGGTCGCCCATGCCTTGCTGTGTCCGGCCTTGTGCACGTTCTTTGTGCCGTCTTTGGCGGTGCCTTCGACGTCGACGAGGGCGGCCTGCCACGTCTGGTAGGCGTCGGCGTGACAGCCCTGGCACGTCGTGGCGCCGACGTAGCTGGCGATACCGGCTGCGGGCTCTTTGCAGCTGACGTTCTGCTCGCACTGGCCCACCAACACGGGGATCATCTTTTCGTAGAAGGCCAGCTCGCGTGCGGCTTGCGGCTCTTCGCTCATGCCGCGCTGCAAGGGCAGCGCACTGATGACGACGTGCGGACCGCCCATCGCGGCGTTGACGTTGTCGAGGGTGGCCCGCTCTTTGGCGAAGGTGTCGCGGCGGCCCTGCTGAAATTCTTTCTGCGGACCGGCGGGCAACTCGATGAGCAGACGATCGAGCTCGCCGATGCGCACGTCGAGCAGCTTCTTTCTGCTGTCGGCGGTGGCCCTTCTGTCGTCGAGCGCCAGGGGCTGTCCGGGGACGCGCCCGTCGAGGTGCAGCTCGATGAGGCCGGCGTATTGGCCCTGCCAGGCGGCCGAGACGACGACGGCGTTGCCGACCTTGACCGGGGCGGTGGGCACTTCGGCCGCTTTGCCGACGATGACGACGTCGACCCCCTTCCAGGGGCGCAGCAGGGCCTCTCGCTGCGTCATCTGCGCCAGCGCGATGACCGCGTCGGCGGGCGGCAGCGAGAGCGTGGGTGTATCCGCCGCGGACACACCCACGATCGCGATCTTCTTGCCGCCGCGGTCGACGACGCTGACGGCGCCGTGCTCGAGCGACGGCAGCTTGTGCTTCGCCAACAGCGCGTCGCGAAAGCCGGCGCCGCGCACATCGTCGAGGGCGCCGCGGGTGGTGGCGACCACGCCGGCGCGGGCCAACGTCGACACCAGCAGCGTCGTGCGCGCCTCGGCCTGGCAGCGGTCGACGGCAGCGTTGTCGGTGGCCTTCTCGAACAGCAGGTCGCCAGCGTCGACGAGCACGACGCCGTTGGCGTAGGCGGCGCGGGCGTCGTCGACGGCCGCCTTCCACCGGGCGACGCCGCCGAGGGGTTCTCCACTGCAGCCGCAGGGCTCGACGTAGCCTTGCAGGCTCGCTGTGTAGAGCACCGCGATGCCGCTGCGCTTCTCACCAAATGGGTTCGCGGCCGGCCGCGGCGTCGTGTTCGGCGTCGTGTTCGGCGTCGTGTTCGGC
>JANNAY010001239.1:0-4744 GCA_031384945.1 Deltaproteobacteria bacterium | reverse complement strand
TGCCAGGAGACCGCCGGGTGTGGAATCCCGAGCGTGTGCGAGACGGAGCCGGTGCAATTCGTCGACGACAACCGGCTCGTGGTTCGCTTCGACAGCGCGGGGGGCGCGACGGGGAAGACCTGCGAGGTCGAGCCGACGCTGCAGGTGGTCGACCTGCGCACGTTGAAACGGACGCCCGCGCTGCCGCAGGGAGCGCCGCAGATGCTCCCCAGGGACGAGGGATGGAGCGGAAGGCCTGTCGAAGACGACAGCGACGGCTGGGTCACCCAGCAGTGCGGTTGGCGCAACGCGCGCGCGCTGGTGTCGCTCCCGCTGTGTCTCGGTGACTGGAGCGTGCCGCAGAGGGGCGGGAGCACGCCGAGGCGGCCGCAGGCGGTGTCGCTCGCGCAGGACACGCTGCTGGTGCTGGCGACGCGGAAGCTCACGTTCGAAAGCTCGCGGCCCCGATCAGATGTCGTCGTCGGCTCCGTCGACGTCGTCGGTCCTGGCATCTTCCGGGTGCGTGCGGATCGCACGGTGGTCGTGACACCCCGACCGGAGCTGCAGGGATTCGATCACGTCGTCGGCGTCTTCGACGACGGCTGGCTGCTGTTGTCCGGCTCAGGCAAGTTCGCGTTGGTCCGGGTGGATCGGTAGGTCAGAACCTGCAGTTCCGAGCGAGCCCCACGGCGGCAACCACGCAGAGACGTTCAGGCCATCGAAGTAGGAGTCGGCTATTTCCACTTGATCGAGCAGCCGATCGACGGATTCTGTGTTGCTGCGACTGGCTGCCCGGAGAGCAGCGCCTCAATCGCTTCACGCAGCTCTCGCCGCTTCACCAGCTCGGGGCGTTTCCAGTTGTCATCGAGACGCCCGCGGTACGCGAGCTTCTTGTCGCCGTCGTAGAGAAAGAAGTCGGGCGTGCACGCGGCATCAAAAGCCCGCGCAACGCTCTGATCGACGTCGACGAGGTAGGGAAACGGATAGGCCTTTTCGACGGCGCGGGCCTTCAAACGCGCTGGAGCGTCGTCGGGATAGGCATCCCAGTCGTTCGAGGCGATGAACGTGGTCGATACCCCGCGGGGGCCCACGTCACGGGCCAAAGCGATCAGGCGGTCTTCGACGGCCTTGGCATACGGACAGTGGTTGCAGAAGAAGACGACCAGCGCGGCGGCGCCGGTGACGACGTCATCGCGCCTCTTTGCCGCACCAAAGACATCGACGAGGCCGAAGTCGGGGCAAGCAGAACCGAGGACCGAAGCGGGCGTCGCGATGGGCATGAGCGTTGTCCTTTGACGACGAGAAGCTATGACAGGTGCCTCATCCCGAAGGGCCACCCAGAGGGAGAAGAACCAGTCGTCGAGCACCCCATGACCGTCAAGCCCCGCCTCACCCCGTCTGACCTGCGTGACCTGTTGGCCACGCGCATCCTCGTGTTCGACGGCGCGATGGGCACGCAGCTGCAGGGCAAAGACTTGAGCGCCGCCGACTACGGCGGTGAGACGTACCTCGGCTGCCCAGAGATCCTCGCCGACACGCGGCCCGATGTGCTGCAAGACATTCACCGCGCCTACTTCAAGGCCGGCGCCGACGTCGTCGAGACCTGCTCGTTCGGCGGCACGCCGCTGGTGCTCGACGAGTATCAGCTCGGACACCGCGCGCTCGAGCTCAACGAAAAAGCCGCCCGCGCTGCCCGCGACGTCAGCAACGAATTCACCGACAAGCCCCGCTTCGTCGCCGGCTCGATGGGCCCGACGACGCGCACGCTCTCGGTCACCGGCGGCATCAGCTTCGACGAGCTGGTGAAGAACTACGCGATCCAGGCCGAAGGTTTGATGCGCGGCGGCTGCGATTTGCTGTTGCTCGAGACGTCGATCGACACGATGAACGTAAAGGCGGGATTGGTCGGCATCGAGCAGGCTGAACAGAAGCTGGGTCTCGTCATTCCGGTCATGCTTTCTTGCAGCATCGAGAACAACGGGGTGATGTTGGCCGGTCAGAGCGCCGAGTCGTTTCACGTCTCGGTCGAGCATGCGGGTCGTCGCAAGGGCGGCCTCGTCAGCGTCGGCATCAACTGCGCGACCGGCCCCGATCCGATGGCCGACCACATCCGTGCGCTCGCCGAGCTGTCGCCCTTTGGCATCTCGTGCATGCCCAACGCTGGACTGCCCGATGAGAATGGCAAATACGGCGAGACCCCGGATTCATTGAGCAAGAAGCTCGCGCGCTTCTGCGACAATAACTTTCTCAACGTCGTTGGCGGCTGCTGCGGCACCACGCCGGCGCACATCGAGCAAATCGCGGCGATGGCGGCGGCGCACAAGCCGCGAGCGCCGAAAGAGAAGCTGAAGCCGATGGTCTCGGGCGTCGACTTTCTCGACCTCGAAGAGACCAAGCCCATCATCGTCGGCGAGCGCACCAACGTCATCGGCAGCCGCGCGTTCAAGAGACTGGTGGTCGAGGGCAAGTGGGAAGAGGCCGCCGAGATCGGCCGCAAGCAGGTCAGAAACGGCGCCCACGTCGTCGACGTCTGCCTCGCCAACCCCGACCGCGACGAGAAGAGCGACGTCATCGCCTTTCTCGATCAGCTGACGAAGAAGGTGAAAGCCCCCTTGATGATCGACTCCACCGATCACGAGGTCATCGAAGAGGCGCTCAAGCGCAGCCAGGGCAAAGCGATCGTCAACTCGATCAACCTCGAAGACGGACGCGAGCGCTTCGACGTGGTCGCCCCGCTGATTCGCCGCTATGGCGCCGCCGTCGTCGTCGGCTGCATCGACGAAGACCCCGTGCAAGGCATGGCCGTCAGCCGCGCCCGCAAGCTCGCCATCGCCGAGCGCTCGCACCAGCTCTTGACCACCGAATACGGCATTGCCGAAGACGACATCATCTTCGACCCGCTTGTGTTTCCTTGCGGCACCGGCGACCAGCAGTACATTGGATCGGCGACAGAGACCATCGAAGGTGTCCGGTTGATTACGCAGCGCTTTCCCCGCTGCCGCACGATCCTCGGCATCTCGAACGTGTCGTTCGGCCTGCCCGACAGCGGACGCGAAGCGCTCAACACGGTGTTTCTACACAAGAATTTCGAGGCGGGCCTGTCGATGGCCATCGTCAACGCCGAGAAGCTCGAGCGCATCACCCACCTCGACGCCGTCACCGTCGCCGTCTGCGAGCGGCTGCTGGCTGCCGAGAAGCCCGACTACGACGCTGCGCTCGCCGCCTTCGCCGAGCACTTTCGCGGCGTGGCCAAGAAGGCCAACGTCGGACGCGACCTCAGCAAGCCCGTCGAGGCGCGCTTGTCGAACGCCGTCGTCGAAGGATCCAAAGAAGGCGTTGTCGAAGACCTCGACGAATTGCGCGCCCGCATGGCACCGCTGGCCATCATCAACGGACCCCTGCTCGACGGCATGGCCGAGGTCGGCCGCCTCTTCGGCGCCAACCAGCTCATCGTCGCCGAGGTGCTCCAATCCGCCGAGGTGATGAAGGCCGCCGTCTCGCACCTCGAGCAGTTTATGGAAAAGTCTGAGGGCAATCAGAAGGCCAAGATGCTGTTGGCCACCGTGAAAGGCGATGTTCACGATATTGGTAAAAATCTGGTCGACATCATCCTATCCAACAATGGATACACGGTTGTCAACCTCGGTATCAAGGTGCCGCCGAGCGAGCTCATCCGCGCGGCGAAGCAGCACAAGCCCGACTTCATCGGCCTCTCGGGTCTCTTGGTGAAGAGCGCACAAGAGATGGTCGCCACCGCCGAAGAGCTCAGGGCCGCCGGCGTCGACGTCCCCATCTTCGTCGGCGGCGCCGCCCTCACCGAGCGCTTCACGTATGGAAAAATCCAGCGCGCCTACGAAGGCGAGGGCAGAGACGCCATCGTCGCCTACGCCCGCGACGCGATGACCGGCCTCGACCTCGCCAACCGGCTGTTTGACGTCGAGAAGAAGCCGAAGCTGCTCGAGCAGCTGAAGCTCAAGCGCAAAGACATCGACGACTCCGCCGCGAACGTCGTCAAAGCCGACACCTCCAACGAAGCCAAAGCCGTCGTCGTCGACCACAGCGCTGACATCCCGCAGCCGCCCGACACGAAGCTGCACGTCGACGACGACGTCGACCTCGAAGCCGTCTGGCCCTACATCAACCCGCAGATGCTCTATACGCGTCACCTCGGCTTGAAGGGACGCGTCGATGACCTCGTCAAACAGGGCGACAAGAAGGCCATCGAGCTCAAGGCGCTGGTGAAGTCGATCGAAGACGAGGTGTTGGCGACCAAGATGCTGCGCGCCCGCTCCGTCTACCGCTTCTTCCGCGCCGCCCGCGTCGACGGCAGCGACGACGTCGTCTTCTTCGATGGAGACGTCGAGGTCGCGCGTGTGAATTTTCCGCGCCAAGAGGGCGGCGAGCGCCGCTGCATCGCCGACCTTGTGCCGCCGTTGTCGTCGGGCAAACGCGACCACGTCGCCGCGTTCGTGACGACGTGCCAGGGCCGCACACGCTCCGTTCGCGCCATCGCTGATGAGCTCAAAGAGGCGGGCAGCTACGTGAAGATGCACGCGCTGCAGGCCATCGCCATCGAGACCGCCGAGGGTCTCGCTGAGCGCCTGCACGAGCAGCTGCGCCGCATGTGGGGCTTCGCCGACGCACCGTCGACGTCAAAGCAAGACTTGTTCTCCGCCCGCTACCGCGGCCGCCGCTACTCCTTCGGCTACCCCGCCTGCCCGCGCCTCGACGACCAGGCCGTCATGTGGACGCTGCTCGATCCGAC
>JANNAY010001235.1:0-2989 GCA_031384945.1 Deltaproteobacteria bacterium | reverse complement strand
AACGGATCGCTGCGCGCGGCCGAAAAACCTCTCGGCCGCACGCAGTGCACATCTCAATTTCAGGCCGGCCAAGACCCTCGACGACGACGACGTTCGGCGCGGCCGGAGCGCGATCAGCCTTTGAGCGCGGCGGCGACGAGGCCCGGCAGCTTGAGCATCGAGGGGTTGGCCTCGATGGCGCACAGGCGCGTGGCCAGCTGTTGGAGGTTCTTGTGGTTGGGGAACCACACGGGCGTCGGCTTGATGCGCCACGGAAGAGTCATCACTGTCTTCTGCGGGTGGTCAAACAAGAATGTATTGTGAACGACGCCGCGGCCGGAGACGATCTCGTCGAGGGGGTGGCCGGGAAAGGCGCCCCACGTCGCCGAGCACGAGCCATAGAGGGCGCCGGCCCAGCAGTTGACCGCGATGCCGCCGTAGCGAAGATGGGCGATGAGGTTGTCGAACTTCTCTGGATACTTCTTCTGCGTGGTCGGGTGGATCAACACCATGCACGACAGCGTGCCCCAGCAGTCGTCGTTGGCGAAGGCGAGGGCCTTGTCGAAGAAGTCGGCGTCGTCTTTGGCGTCGAGGGCGACGTCGGCGAGGACGCCGCAGAAGGCCTCGTTGGTCAGCGCGTACTCGCCCTTCTTGGCGGGCACGTCGGGCAGCAAGGTCCACGGGACGATGCCGTCGCCGGCTTTGCCGAGCACCTTGTGGTTCGGGTACTTCTCGACGAAATTTTTGTATCGTTGTTCGGCGCCCGGGTAGTAGGCCTTGCGCGTCGGCGCGTTGCGCAGGTTCTCTTCGAGCAGCGACATGAACTTCGCCCTCTGCGGCCACGACTTCGAGGTCACGACGACCTTGGCGGCGTTGCAGTTGAACGAGCCGTTCTGCGCCACCATGCCGGCGACGTGCTCGGCCTGAAAGGCGAGGTCGTCTTCACTCCACTCGCCGGGGACGACGAGGACGGGGGTGACGCAGCCGAGCTCGGAGCTGATGGGCTTGTTGAGGCGCGGGGTGCCAGCCTTTTTGTTCTTCGCCTGTTCGTCGGCGTTGCTGCCCCAGATGATCATGTCGTGGGTGCGGTCTGAGCCCGTGATGTGGATGGTGTCGACGAGCTTGTGGTCGGTCAGCAGCTTGCCGACGTCGCCGCCGCCGTAGACGACGCCGAAGTAGCCGGCGTCGGACAAGGCCTTGAAGGCGCGCTCGATGTATGGTCCACCGGCCTCGTTGACCGGGTTCATCTTCATGATGACGACTTCGTTCTCGACGAACAATTTGTAGAGAACGTCCATCGGCCCGATCGAGCTGACGTTGCCCGCCGACAGCACCAGCGCGAGCTTGCCCTTGCCGTCATTCTTTTCGCGGTAGATCGCGCCCTGCGACGGGGTCTTGCCGGGTTCGATCCACACCTCGGCGTGCCAGCCGGTGTACTGCAATTTTTCGATGGTGGTCGAGGGCAGCACCTGGGCGATCCACTGTCCATCTTTGCGCTGGCGCAGCGACGGCGGCTTCGGCTGCCCGTTCTGGTGGAGCGCGTCGATCAGCATGCGCACGTTGCGCACCGTGGTGACCGGACCGGCGAGCCAGTCTTCGCCTTGCAGCGACGACGACGGGTCGAGCCCCTTGAGCTTCGAGATCGCCTGCGCCCACGCCGCAGCTTCGGCCATCACGCCGTCTTTGACCTTCTCGAGCAGCGCGATGCGCTCGGCGATCGACGTCTTCACCCACGCGTCGCGTTTCGAGGCCAGCGCTTGCACCATCGCCTCGATCTTCTCGGTCGGCGTGGCGGGGATCGACGGCGGCGGCTCGGGAAAGTTGGGAGAGGTCATGGGCGCTTCCTAGCACGCGGGCTTTCAGACAACAGTGGCCGCCATGAAGGCTGTGGACGTCGCCGTGAACGGTCTGCGCTTGCGTCTGTCGGTCACGGCCATCCTGCGAGCGACATGAGGAAACGATGGCGACGGACAACGACACGATCACATCGCAAAATCTCGACGACTGTCTGACGTGAGTGCCGAAGGAGCTGCTTCCTCAAGCGAAGACTCATGTCACTCGCCGAATGCTCGAGGACGACTTCACCACGGCCGCCGTGGCCTTGAGTTTGCTTGACACCGACGGGGTGACGGACTTCTTGGCCGTGCTCGATGACGACATAAAGAAGACGTCGCAGCTCCTGAACGAGAGACCGACGCTGACGACGACACCGACCATCCAAGGTGCGTTCGTGGCTTGCATCAGAAATCGGCAATTGCCGATTGTCAGGGCATGGCCGGCGCTTCGCTGCCTAACCACATGCCTCGTGCGAATCGAAACGAAGGACCCCGGTGCCTCGTTGCATTCCGGCCGCGGGGCGACGACGCTGTTAGCACAGGGGGTGACTCACATGATGATGCGCTGGGGTTTGCCGGTGGCTGTCGGTCTATTCGCCCCGGCGGCTTGGGCAGAAGAGCGAGAGGTGCTGTTCGAGTCGCATGAGCTGCGTCGGGGCGGTGTCGTTATGGACGCGTGGGAGATCGGTGAACGACCGACGCTCGAACTCGCGATGATGGCGACCGGCGCGACGCCTGTAGGTGCCTCTGACCCACGCTTCGCCGTCGAGACCTTTGCGTTTCAGGAGAGCGAGGCGGATCCGGTGCACACGGGCTACCGCGTCGTTGCAGTCGTGCCTGACGAAGTCTCGATGGCGCGCCGTGAGACGGTACTCGCGTCGCGTCGAGGCCGCTTTTCCGACGATGAACTCGACGCCGACTTCGCCCGCCAGCTCGAGAAGCTGGCTGGGGAGCCTCAGCCGAAGCTTCGCGGCGATAGTCGGCAGGCGCTCGACGAAGCGACCGTCAGTGGCCGCGTCGTCGATGCCCGGCTCTGCGCAGAGCCAGGTGCCGAGTGGCATTTACCCGAGCGGTCGATTGCTCTCGAGATCGCGTTTCCTGAGCTGCGCCGCGACGATTTGAAGGCGTTCATCTCGCTCTGGCGCGAAGAGCGTGAGGCCGAGATCGCCCAGTTG
>JANNAY010001227.1:0-3424 GCA_031384945.1 Deltaproteobacteria bacterium | reverse complement strand
TCCTTCTCCTTCTCCTGCTTCTTCTCCTTCTCCTTCGCTCGGTGCGCCTTCGCCCTCGCTCTGCAGGCAGCGCCCGCTGTTGCACAAGAGCGTGCCTTCGCAGTCGTCGTCATCGGCGCACACGGCGCCGATGAACAAGGGCTCGAGACACGCCGCGCCGCCAGCGACGGCGACACCTGCGGCTGCGACGACGAACACGCGCCTGACGACACCGCTGACAACACCGCTGACAACACCGCTGACCTTCATCTCGTCCTCACCTTCACAGCGCGCACTATTTCGTGAACGGCTTTCACATTTCCATGTCAGCCATCACGCAACTTTTCCGGCGCGTTCTCTTGCGCTGGATCCGCGCGCCTGATCTTCTGCTGTGATGCGGGCGACAAGCTTGTTGCTGTTCATGCTCGTGGGTTGTGCCCACGAGCAACCTGCGCCGGTCACGCCGACAACGCCGCCGTTGACCGACGCGCAGATGCAGCAGGCCTTGCCCGCCAAGGTGAAAGACCGCGCCGGCTGGGCCGAAGACATCGCCAGCGCCATCCGCCTGGTGCGCAAAGAGCCGACGGCCGAGCGCGTCTGCGCCGTCGTCGCCGTCATCGATCAAGAGTCGGGCTTTCAGGCCGACCCCGTTGTCGCCGACCTGCCGGCCATCGTGAAGCACGGCCTCGCCGACAAGCTCGAGCGGCTGGGCGCGCTGCAGGGCCCGGCGACCGAGGCGTTGCTGGCGATGCAGGCACCCGGCGGCGGCACATTCTCGTCGAAGATCAGCAAGCTGCGCACCGAGCGCGACCTCGATCGCCTGTTTCGCGAGCTGCGTGACGCCGTGAAGAGTGACAACCCCGGCGGCTTCGCGGTGGCGTCTGCGCTGTCGGCGGTCTTCGCGGGCGGGCTCGATGAATTGAACCCCGTGACGACGGCGGGTTCGATGCAGGTGAAGGTCGACTTCGCGCAGTCGCTCGAGCCCAGGATGAGCGGCGACGACGTCAGAGAGCTGCTCTACACCCGCAGCGGCGGCGTGCGCGCCGGCACCGCGCGGCTCATCGGCTACGCGGCCAGCTACGACGACGTCGTCTTTCGCTTCGCCGACTACAACGCGGGCCTCTACACCTCTCGCAACGCCGCTTTTCAGCAGCTCGTCGAAGACCTCACTGGCATCGCCCTGAAGAACGACGGCGATCTGTTGCTCTACGACAAAGATGGCACGCCAAAGTCTGAGGATTCGAACAGTCTCAAAGCCATCTTGAAGTTCGGCGAGAAGCACGGGTTGTCGTCATGGACGATCCACCGCGACACCAAGAAAGAGAAGGCGCAAGACTTCGAATCAACCGACACCTGGAAGTCGGTGCGCGCGGCGTGGTCAGAGAAGAAGAAGCAGCCGCCGCCGTACGCGACGACGCCTGAGGTCGAGCTGTCGTCGCCCAAGCTGTCGAAGCCGCGCACGACGTCGTGGTTCGCGTCGTCGGTGAAGCAGCGCTACCTGAAGTGTCGTGCTGCTGTTGGTCTCTGAGTCTTCTCCTCACGATCGGTCACATCGCGAGGCACGCGGAACCACGTCGTCACCTTGCGTTGCTCGCGCCGCAGAGCCCCCAGTACCCCCGCTGCGCGCGCTGCGCGGGGGCAAACCCAAATTCCACGATGCCCACCCCCTCGAGATGCCAGGGCAGGGGAAGGGCGGGAGATGGGTTTGCCCGTACTGGGGCTCTGCGGCTCGGGCAACGCGATGGTTCTCGTGCCTCGCGCGGGGCTCCGGGCAGGAGGGAGAATCAGACGGCGCGGCAGAGCTCGAGCAGCTTGCGGGCGGTGTTGCGGTTGCGCGACGTCGACGTCGTCGAGAGCGCCTTGTCGATCCACGCGTTGGTGATCTTGGTGTCGGCCGCGCTCGTCAGCAGCAGGTAGACCTCGCCGCCGTCGACGACGAAGCGGTCGCCCGGTGAGCGGTTCGGATCGAGGGCCGCCACCTGCGCGGGCAGAGGGGTCGTGGCGAGAAACATCACGTAGCGCTTCTTGCCCTCGGGCTCTTCGCCGAGCTCTTTGTGGGCCACGACGGCGGCGAGCTGCTCTTGCGTGCGCAGCACGATCGGGACCTTCATCGCTGTGTCTTTGAGGATGCGCGCCTCGAGCACGTCGTGCAGCGTCGCGTACTGCGCTCTCGGCATCGTGAAGACGACGTTGCCGCTGGCGATGTAGGTGACGACGTCGTGGCCGCCGGCGTCTTCGACCATGGCTTTGAGCGCCGGCATCGACAGCGCGTTGCGGCCATTCAAGTTGATGCCGCGCAGCAGGGCGACGCCACGCACGTCGTCGCCACCGGGCTTCGTCGCGGGCTTCGTCGTCGTCTTGGCTGCGGGCTTCTTCTTGGTGGCCATCAGTCGTCGCCGGCGTCGTCGTCGAAGTCGCCGTCGTAGCCGGCGGACTCTTCGAAGCCATCGAGGATCTCTTCCATCATCGAGGCGGCTTCGCTCCACGCGTCGTCCTCGTCGACGAGGTGGTAGATGCCCGTCTTTGCGTCGTCGCTGGTGCGCTCTGCGCCGAGCATCTTGCCGTCGCGCTCGAGAAAGAGAACTGCGCCCTTCGTGTTGTGACCGCCAATGACGAGGCGCAGCGGCCCAGTGTCGTCGATCGCGACGACGTCTTCAAAGCCGGCGGCGCGGGCGTGGGCGGCGGAGATGTCGGCGGCGTAGAGGTTCTCTGCGGGCGTGATGGTGTGCTCGACGAGCTTGGGATCGGGCGTCTTCTTCTTCTTCTTCGCCGTCTTCGCGGTTGTCGCCGTCTTCGCCTGCTTCGTCGCGGCGGCCTTTGCATCGAGCAAGTCGGTCACCAGATCGCGCCAGCCCTTCTGGGCGGCGAGGGCCTCGAGGCGGACGGCGTAGGCGTCGTCGGCGTCGCGGTCGGCAGAGCGGCCGAGACGGTCAAAGAGGTTGCGGCGCGAGCGCAGCACCCGCGCCGACGTCGGCACGTAGAGCGCGATCAGGTTGAGCAGCGAGAGCGACTTTCTGAGGTCGCCCTGCATCGCTGCCAGCACCGATTCGGCCCACATGCGGCGAACGGTGGCCGCCAGCGTCGTCGTCAACGCCTTCTGCGACGTCGGCAGCGACCGCGCCTTCTTCGTTGCCTTCTTCGTTGCCTTCGCGGGCGTCTTCTTCTTCGCGGTCTTCTTCGTTGCCGTGGGCGGGGGCGAGCCCCGCCCCTCCCTTCGCGTTTTCTTCGCGGTTTTCTTCGCGGGCTTCTTCGTGGGCTTCTTCTTCGTCGCCATGGGGGATCACCTCACAACCGTGGTTGTAGATCAGGCGCGGGCGCCCGCGGCGACCAGGTTGCCAGGACCTGTGCGGCGGACGACGGGGCCGAAGTGGTCGTCGGCGAAGGCGTCGGCGTAGTAGCGGTCGAGCAAGACATCGAGGTCGGCAGGCACCTTCGCCGCATACAG
>JANNAY010001191.1:0-2298 GCA_031384945.1 Deltaproteobacteria bacterium | reverse complement strand
GCCGAACAGCCGCTGGGCGCTGGCCACGACGACGGAGCGGGAGAGGGCGATGGCCACGCCTTCTTGTGGCGCGGCGCGCGGCCGGCGGCAACGGCGCCGACGACGACGGCACCGCTTGCGAAGGCTGCGGACGGGACCTAGGGTCCGCGCCCATGGCCGACCCCACCTTCATCGCCGAACGCGCAGCACGACAACTCTCGAACACGACGAAGACGCCGCCGCAGTGGCGGGGTGCGACGCCGCGTTGGCTGACGCAGATGCTGCCGTGGGTGCCCGTCGAAGCCGGCGTCTACCGGGTCAACCAGGCCCTCGACGAGAAGTTCAACGTGCGCTGCACGCCCGATCCGCAAGAGGCGCTGCCGACGTCGTTCTCTGACTACGAGCTGCAGCCGCGTGAGTACACGCTGTCGTCGGTGACGACGACGGTGCAGGTGCACACGCGCATCAGCGACCTCTACCGCTCGCCGATGGACCAGACGAAAGAGCAGCTCACCCTCGCCATCGAGAAGATGAAAGAGAAGCAAGAAGAAGAGCTGATCAACAACAGCGCGTACGGCTTGCTGCACAACGTCGACCCCGACATGCGCATCACCTCGCGCAAGGGCACCCCGACCCCCGACGACATGGACAACCTCATCGCCACGGTGTGGAAAGAGCCCGGCTTCTTTCTCGCCCACCCGCGCACCATCGCGGCCTTTGGTCGTGAGTGCACCCGCCGTGGTGTGCCGCCGCCGACGGCGACGTTGTTCGGCGCCGCGTTTCTCACCTGGCGCGGCATCCCGCTCGTGCCGTGCGACAAGATCCGCATCAAAGAGAACAAGAGCGACATCCTCTTGGTGCGCACCGGCGAGCGAAAGCGCGGCGTCGTTGGCCTGTTTCAGCCCGGCCTGCCCGGCGAAGTGTCGCCGTCGTTGTCGGTCCGCATGATGGGCATCAACCAGCAGGGCGCCGCCCAGTACCTGCTGACGCTCTACTGCTCGACCGCTGTGCTGACCCACGACGCCCTCGGCGTCCTCGAAGGCGTCCGCGTCGACCACTTCCATGAGTACGCCTGACCCGAAGCTGCCGCTCGAGCTCCAGCTCGCGTCGGCCTCGCCCTCGCACCTCGACACCGGGCGCTCTCCCGCGACCTCGGCGTCGCCGGGGGTGACGACGGCGCCGCTGCGGCATCCCGCGTCGCCGACGTTGCCCGACTTCGACGCCGCCACGCTCACGCGCGTGGTGCAGATGGTCGCCAACGATTTGTTCCAGGCGCCGCCGGTTCCTCCTGCGTCTGCGCCTCCTGCTTCGTCGTCGACGCAGACGCCGGGCTCGCACGCGCCGACGCACTCCGGTGAGATTCCGGCCGTCGCCGGCGACGAAGGTCCGACGATGCCGCAGCCGGCCTCGGCGTTTTCGACGTCGCTGCCGGGGTCGATCACGCCCTCAGCACCGTCGCCGGTGAAGGCCCCCCTGGCCCGCGACATCACGCCACCCGCTGCTTCGTCGACGACAACACCTGCTGGCGATTTCCCCCCGGTTTCGGGGGGCCAGGGGGGCCTTGGAAGCGCGAATCCGTTCGCCGCGGCGCCGTCGTTTGATTCGCTGTTCGCGCCTGCGGCGGGCTTCGACTTTCAGGTGCCGCTGCTCGACGGCGAGCCGCCGGCGCCCACGACCGGCGAGACGCCGGCCGCACCCGCACCCGCACCCGCACCCAGCGGCACACCCACGGGCTGGGAGCACAACCCCGTCGTGGACCTCGGCCTGAAGAGCAGCAGCGGCGGCGGCTTCGATGCCTACGCGCTGCGCGAAGAATTTCCGATCCTGAAAGAGCGGGTGCACGGCGGCAAACGCCTCGTGTGGCTCGACAACGCAGCGACGACGCAGAAGCCGCAGACGGTCATCGATCGGCTCTCGTATTTTTACGAGCACGAGAACTCGAACATCCACCGCGCCGCCCACACGCTCGCCGCGCGCGCGTCAGAGGCGTACGAACAAGCGCGTGAGAGTGTACGGCGGTTCATCAACGCCGGCTCGGTCAAAGAGATCGTGTTTGTGCGCGGTACGACCGAGGGCATCAACTTCATCGCCCAGTCGTATGGGCGGCAGAACATTCAGGCTGGTGACGAGATCGTCATCACCCACCTCGAGCACCACGCCAACATCGTGCCGTGGCAGCTGCTGGTCAAAGAGACCGGCGCTAAGCTGCGCGTGGCCCCCGTCGACGACAGTGGACAAATCCTGCTCGACGACTTTCAACGTTTGTTGTCCAAAAAGACCAAGCTGGTCTCGCTGCCTGCAGTGTCGAACGCGCTGGGC
>JANNAY010001190.1:0-3585 GCA_031384945.1 Deltaproteobacteria bacterium | reverse complement strand
GACGTCGAGAGCAAGGTGCTCGACAAAGAGGTCGCGAAGGCTGTGCAGTCTCGCGTCGCCAGCGGCGTCGCCAGCGTCGTCGACGCCGAGGTCGCCACCACCGCCGACCTGCGCGCCCTCGCCGACGTCGCCGCCACCCAGCAAGCCCTCGACTGCGACGGCACCTCGACGTGCCTCGCCGAACTGGCCGACGCTTACGGCGCCGCCACCGTCGTCAGCACCCGCGTCTCCAAGGTCGCGGGCGAGTACGCCGTCGAGGTCGTGCTGCTCGACGCCCACACCGCCCGCGTCGTCAAGCGCGTCGACGGCCAGAGCGATCGCAAGGGGCTGCTCGCCCTCGCCAAACAGCTGGGCAAAGACGTCGTCGCCCCCGACGTCGGCGACGCATTCAACGGCGTCTTTGTCGCCGGCGTCGTCTGCAGCGTCGTCGGCGGCACCGCCCTCGTCGGCGGCGGCGTCGGCGCCGTCGTCGCCCAGGGCGCCGTCGCCGGCGAGAACGTCAGCGCCGCCGACAAGAACCTCGGCTTTCAAACACGCTTGCCGCTGCTGGCCACCGCCGGCATCGGCGCCGTCGTCACCCTCACAGGCGTCATCCTCGCCGTGGTTGGAGCCGCCGAATGATCCGCCCGCTGCCCCTGGTCTCGCCGCTGATCGTGCTGCTGACGGTGCTGCTGACGGTGCTGCCAGCGTGCGACTTCTTTGCCGACGACGGCTTCCCCTGCGCCAGCGATGGCAGCTGCCCCGGAGCGCTCTTCTGCGTCGACGGCGTCTGCCGCACCGACGATCCGACATCAGGACGCGAACAGAGCGAAGGCGAAGGCGAACAAAGCGAAGGCGAAGGCGAAGGCGCACAGAGCGAAGGCGAAGGCGAAGAAGGAGAGGGCGAGGCCCCCGGCAGCGGCTTCGTCTTCGTCGAACACGTGCTCGATCTGCCGTCAGAAAATTTCTACATCGCCGCCGCCGGCAAAGACCGCGTCGTCATCGCCGGATGGACGAGCGACGCCTTTCTCGACACGCCAGCGACCGGCGGCATGGAAGAGCGGCTGTTCGTGACCCGCTCGACGGCAGGCGCGCCATTCACCCTCGTCGGCGACGACGTCGTCGAGCGCAACAAGACCCACTTCGACGCCATCGGCTTCGACCGCGACAGCAGCGTCTTCGTCGTCGACGGCTTCGCCTCGGGCTTCTTGTCCAGCGACACTGACCTCGACGCCTGCCACCTCGCCGACGCCGGCCGCCTCTCGGTGTTCTCGCTCGAGATCCCGCTGTCGGGCGGCTGCGCGGTGGCCGGACGCATCACCGCGACATCGTTGACGGCGGTCAACAAAGCGAAGGCGCTGTCGGCGCGCCGGTTCGCCGGCTCGCGCATCTTTGGCATCCAGGTGTCGACCAACGAAGGCGCGGTCTACGACGTCGAGGTGCCGACGACGGCGACGTTGAACAGCACCGACTACGGCACCATGTGGGTCAGCAGCGACGACGGCGGCGCGTTCGAAACCGGCGTCGCCGAAAGCTATTTTCTCTCTGTCGCCGACGCGCACACGCTCACCGTCGGCGGCGCCAGCGACGTGCTCGACGGCGAGCCGCAGACGTTTCAAGGCGCGCCGCGCGCACCGCAGACGGGCGAGAACGGCCTCGTCGGCTTCGCGCAGACGCCGGCGCGCTCGGTGCTGTTCGGCGCGCCGACGTCGACGACCGTGAACCAGCTGACGCACATCAACGACGACCCCGTCGTCTTCGGCAAAGGCGCCGACCGCTGCGACGGCGTCTTTGTCTCGCGCCTCGACAGCACCCTGCAGAGCGCCGTGTGGACGGCCGAGCTGTGCACCGACAGCGTCGTCTCCGTCGACAGCGTCTTGGTCGACGACGGCGAGGTCCTCGTCTTCTTTCTCGCCGGCGGGCCGGTGTCGTTTCCCGACGGACAGGTCTTGGTGGGCTCGGGGGGTCCGATCGCCGGCGCCTTTGACGCCGAGACTGGATCGCTGTTGGCCCTCGCCAACGCCTTCGCCGAAGGCTTCGACGACGCCGCCAGCGAAGACGCCATCGGCGCCGTCCCCTTCGCCTGCGGCGCCAGCCAGGAATTCGCCTGCGCCATCAGCGCGCACCGCCGCAAGTGACCGCAAAGGTGCGAAGGGGTCTCACCGACAGCTGTCGTGTTGCCCTGCGCGCACGGTCTCTACGGTGCTCCGCATGTCACCCACCGCGCATGCGCTCTCATCAGGTCGGCGCTCTCTCGTCGCTGTCGTTCTCGAGGTCTGCATGAGCGGACCCAAGAGCAGCGTCGTGGGCGCCGTCCTCGTCGTCGTCGCCGCGGCTCTCTGGGGCTGCTGGTCGATCGTGTTCAAGAACGCCGAGCGCTTGTCGGCGACGCCGTTGTCGGCGCCGCTCGAGAGCACCGTGGTGTTCGCGGTGATGCTCGTGACCATGGTGCCGCTCGCGCTCTACACGCGGGCGCAGCAGCAGAAGACGTCGCCGACGACGCTGGCGCCGCGGTCGACGACATCGTGGGCGTTGCTGTTCGCGCTCGGCATCACCGATGGGTTGAACGCGCTCTGCTTCTTTCAAGCGATGCAAACGACGACGGTCGCGGTGGCGGTGCTCACGCACTACCTCACGCCGCTGATCGTCGCACTCTTCGCCCCGCTCTTGTTGGGCGAACGTCGACGGGCGAGCACGTACGTCGCCCTCGCCATCGCGCTGAGCGGGCTCGTGCTGCTGTTGCGCCCGTGGACCGACGTCGACGCCTCTGACCTCAAGGGCGCGACCCTCGGCGCGCTGTCGGCGGTCTTCTACGCAGCCAACGTGTTTCTCGGAAAGCGCCTCTTCGTGCGCTTCAACTCGTTCGAGGTCGCGGGCTGGCCCAAGCTGACGTCGCTCGTGGTGTTGGCCGCCGCCGCCGTCGTCAGCGGCGCCCTCGACGTCGACAAAGACGCCCTCGCCGTGCTCGTCGTCGGCGGCCTCGTCTGCGGCTCGTTGCCCACGGTCTTGTTCTACGCAGGCCTGCAAAAGATCGCGGCGAGCCAGGCCAGCGTGCTCACGCTCGTCGAACCGTTGGTGGCCGTCGTCGTCGGCGTCACCGTCTGGGGCGAGCCCTTGCACGTCTTCGGCGTCGCCGGCGCCGCCTGCGTGCTCGCCGGCGCTTTGATCATCGCCAAAGCAGGATCCGTGGGTGGAACCGTCGGTGACGTCGAGAACCGCGGATAATTCCGGCGTTGCAACGCGGCGAGAAAACGACGCACGCTTGCTGCTTGACTGCGGGCTGGACCCTGTTATGTCTGCGGCACACCCAACGCGGGGTGGAGCAGTTGGTAGCTCATCGGGCTCATAACCCGAAGGTCGTTGGTTCAAGTCCAACCCCCGCAACCACGAGAGACATTGCAAAAACACCGGCTTACCCGAAAGGGAGGCCGGTGTTTCTGCTTGCGGGTTGGTCGTCAGAGTTCAGCGGCCAGCTCGCCGATGAAGAGCGACATGCGTCGTCGTCGACGGAGCAGCACCCGAAGCGGGCACTGAGCTCCGCTTCTGAACGGCGTGACCGGCTTGCTGCTTCGCCACAACTTCTTCCACCATCCGCCTCCACGACGC
>JANNAY010001186.1:0-4374 GCA_031384945.1 Deltaproteobacteria bacterium | reverse complement strand
CCGCGGCATCCGTGGCTACGGCGGCGGCGGCGGCGTCTGCTGCGAAGGCATCGGCGGCGGCTGCGGCAACGGCGGGCGCGGCGGCTTCGGTGGCCCGAGCGAAGCCTGGAGCGACGGCGGAGCGGCGCGGCTCGTCGGTGGCCAGGGTGGCGCGCGCGTCGACTCGTCGCTCGCCTTCACGAGCCGTTTGTGGTTCGGCGGCGGCGGCGGCGCTGGCGAATCCAACGGCGGCGGCGCCGGTGGCGTCGGCGGCGGCATCGTCTTCGTCGCCGCCAAATCGATCGCCGGCGGTGGCGCCTTTCGAGCGACGGGTGCTCCCGCCAGCTCGACGAGCGAGGGCGACGGCGGCGCCGGTGCCGGCGGCATGATGTTCGTGCGGTCGCAGAGCACCTTCGCCTGCGGCAGCGCGACGGCGAACGGCGGCATCTCCAACAGCACGACGAATTCCGGTGGTGGCGGCGGCGGGCGCGTTCGCTTCGAAGGCTCGTCGACGCCAACGTGCGTCGCCACGGTGCTGGGCGGCACCGCCGTCAACGCCAACGTGGGCGCGGGCGGTAACGGCGTCTTCACGGCGGCGACCGCGGTGCTCGCGTCGTGCGGCGACGGCGCGCTTCAGAGTCCGGAAGGCTGCGATGACAGCAACCGCGTGAGCGGCGACGGCTGCTCGGCCGAGTGCCGCCTCGAGACGTGCGGTGCACTGACGCGCGAGGCGACGGGCGACATCGTGCAGGCCTGCAGCTCAACGCAGACGCAGTCGTGGGCGACGGCAGCGCGCGCGTGTGCCGGCCGCACGGGTTGGTCGCTGGTCCGCATCAACGACGCCGCCGGGCTCACCACGGCACGCAACGTGGCGTCGACCGCGGGCACCCCGGGCTTCTTCATCAACGGCACCGACCAAGAGACCGAGCAGACCTTCGCGCCGGTCAACCGCGTCAACACGGCAGCGATCGGCTTTCTGCCCTTCGCGGCAGGCGCGAACGCCGCGGCGACGCGGGGCGCGCTCGACTGCTTGTCGGTGAACGCGGCTGGCGGGTACCAAGACGTCGACTGCGACGCCTTTGTCGCCAGCGTCGGCTACGTCTGCGAGGCCACCTGCGCCGACGGCGTCAAAGCCGCCGAAGAAGTCTGCGACGACGGCAACCTCAGCAACGCCGACTCCTGCAGCGCGAGCTGCCTGCTCACCGACAACCAGACCTGCGCCGCCAACGCACAATGCAACAGCGGCGCCTGCGATCGTCTCAGCAGCTTGAAGTGCGAGCCCGCCAGCGTTTGCGGCAACGGCAACATCGATCAGGCCAGCGAGAGGTGTGACGACGGCAACACCACCTCCGGCGACGGCTGCAGCTTGAACTGCGTCAAAGAGCCCGGCCAAAGCTGCACAGCGAACAACCAGTGCACGACCAACCTCTGCGACACCAGCGCCGGCGCCGGCGTCTGTGCTTGCGACTCCGACGATGACTGCGGGGTCGGCAACGTGTGCGACCTCTTCGAAGCGCCGAACAGGTGCGAGTTCGTCAACCGATGCGGCAACGGCAAACTCGAAGGCGCGGAGGTCTGCGAAGACGGCAACGGCAACAACGGCGACGGCTGCTCTGACAGTTGCAAGCGCGAGAACGGACAGACATGCACCGCAGGAACGCAGTGCGACTCGAACTTCTGCGACACGAACAACACCTGCGCCTGCGATGACGCCGGCGACTGCCTCGCGAACGAGCTCTGCAACCTCGCGACGACGCCCAACAGCTGCGTCGCCTCGAACGCGTGCGGCAACGGCATCAAAGAGAACGCCGAAGGCTGCGACGACAGCAACCGCAGCGACGGCGACGGCTGCAACCGCGACTGCCAGATCGAGATTGGCTCTGCGTGCACGGTGAACGCGGGCTGCGCGTCGACGTTCTGCGAGGCCGGCTTCTGCCGCTGCGACGCCGCCAACGACTGCGCCGCTGGACAAGTCTGCGACACGCTCGCCGCACCCAACGCGTGCGAGCTGGCCAACGCCTGCGGCAACGGCAACGTCGAAGGCGCCGAAGGCTGCGACGACGGCAACGTCGTCAACACCGACGCCTGCTCATCGGCCTGCACCTTGTTCGTCGGCGGCGTGTGCGACGCTGGCACCGACTGCGACAGCACGTCGTGCGAGGCCTCGCGCTGCACCTGCGCCAACGACGCTGACTGTTCGGCCGCGCAGCTCTGCGACCTCGGTCAGTCGCCGAACGCCTGCGAGACCCTCAACGTCTGCGGCAACGGACGCGTCGAAGGCGCCGAGGCCTGCGACGACTCCGGCGTCGTCGGTGGCGACGGCTGCAGCGCCGCCTGCTTGCTCGAGCGCGGCCAGGGCTGCTCTGACGACGCCGACTGCGTCACCGGCGTCTGCGAAGCCAACGTCTGCGCCTGCGCCGACGCCGGCGACTGCGACGGCGGCGACGTCTGCGACGCCAGCGAGTCCCCCAACGGCTGCGAAGACGCCAACGTCTGCGGCAACGGCACCGTCGACGCCACCGAAGGCTGCGACGACGGCAACGTCGGCGACGGCGACGGCTGCAGCGCCGCCTGCCTCGTCGAGAACGGCGGCGCCTGCGTGGTCGCTGGCGACTGCGTCACCGGCAACTGCGCCGACAACGTCTGCGCCTGCGCCGACGACGACGACTGCGCCGGTGGCGACGTCTGCGATCCGACGTCGGGCGTCTGCGAGACCGCCGGCGTGTGCGGCAACGGCGTCGTCGACGCCAACGAGGCCTGCGACACCGGCGACGGCGTCGCCAGCGCCGGCTGCGGCGCCGACTGCCGCTTGCCCATCGGCGTCGCCTGCACCGCCGGCACGCAGTGCTCGACCGGACTCTGCAGCGGCACCACGCAGCTCTGCGTCGGTGGCGACGAGTGCGGCAACGGCGTCCTCGAGTCCGGCGAAGAGTGCGACGACGGCGACGTCACTGCTGGCGACGGCTGCGACGCCTCCTGCGTCGAAGAAGACGGCTTCCGCTGCGTGGGCACGCCGTCGGTCTGCTCCACCGACTGTGGTGACGGCGTCACCGCGGGCGACGAAGAGTGCGACGACGACAACGTCGTCAGCGGCGACGGCTGCTCCGCCACCTGCACCACCGAGGCTGTCGTCGGCGAGGGTGAAGGCGAAGAAGGCGAAGGCGAAGGCGAAGGCGGCGGAGGCGGCGGCGGCGGCGGCGGAGGCGGAGGCAACGACAACCCGCCCGGCGGCTGCAGCTCGTCGACGAATTCGCCGGCCGCGACGGCGCTGACCGCGCTGTTGCCGGTGCTGTTCGTCGTGCGTCGTCGACGACGCGCGGCCTGAGCGCAGCGGTCAACGATCGGCACAGGGGACGGCGGGGCTGACCCGCCGTTCTCCTGGCCCACCGGCTGTGGAGGTCGGCTGCGGCTGTGGCAGGCTGCGGCTCGTGAAACCCTCTTTCGAGCTCGATGACACGCGGCTGCTGGCCTTCTCAGAGAGGCTGCAATCGGCCACCGACGTCGGCGCGCTGCTGAAGGTCGCCACTGACGAGATTCGTGCGGCGATTGGCTACCAGACGGCATGGATCGCAGTGTTTGACCTCGAGACGCGGCAGTGTCGCATCCTCGATGTGCAAGGGGCGCTCACCGGCGACGTCTGGGCGCACGCGCCCGTCATGCCCATCGACTCCGACCCCTATGTCTCGCGCCTGGTGAAGGCGAAGGCGCCCGAGGTCATCATCGATGCGCAGACCGACCCGGGCGTGAACCGCGCGATCGTCGAGGCGCTCGGCAACCGCACCATCGTCAACGTGCCCATGCGCTTGCTCGACCAACCGTTCGGCATGCTCGGCACGGGATCGTTTGGCGACGAAGGCGTGCAGGTGCCGACGCCCGAAGAGCTGCGCTACCTGGTGGCGATGGCGGGGCAGCTGGTGCTGGCGTCGGCGCGCATCCTCGTCGTGCGGCAGCGCGAAGACGCCGCGCGCGAACGCGCCGCCCTCGAGCGCCGGCTGCAACAGCGGCAACGGCTCGAGAGCCTTGGTGAGCTGGCCGGCGGCGTCGCCCACGACTTCAACAACCTGCTCACGGTCATCATGGCCAACGTCGCCATGCTGACCCAGACCGAAGACGATGAGGCGCGTCGCGACGACCTGATGCTCATCAACGACGCGGCCACGCGGGCCGCGCAGCTGACCCGGCGGCTGTTGGCGTTGGGCCAACGGCAGCCGCTGCAGCTGGCGCCGTCGAACCCGCGCGAGATCCTCGCGTCGGTGGTGGCGATGCTGCGCCGGGTGATTCCCGCCGACATCACCGTCGAGCTCGTCGAGCGCGCGCTGCCTC
This sequence comes from Deltaproteobacteria bacterium, assembly GCA_031384945.1. Taxonomy (GTDB): domain Bacteria; phylum Myxococcota; class UBA727; order UBA727; family VGSZ01; genus VGSZ01. Next base: position 72 of record JANNAY010001186.1, on the reverse strand, counting down.
CCGTGCGCGTCGAGGCACAGCAGATCGAGCAGGTCATCACCAACCTCTGCTTGAACGCGCGCGACGCCATGC
>JANNAY010001161.1:0-6962 GCA_031384945.1 Deltaproteobacteria bacterium | reverse complement strand
TGTGGTGGAGCCCGCTTGTGCATTCGCGATCGTTCCTCGCGGCGCGCTGGCTCATCGACGACGTGCAGCGCTTCTTTCCCTGCCGCGTCGCGCTCGCGCACGTGGAAGAGCTGACCGACGACGGCTCGATCGAGGCGGCCGAGCGCGCCGTCTCGCTGCTGCAGGCGGGCGACGGCAGGGGAGCCAACTGGCGCGCGCTGTTCTCGCCGACGGGCGAGGTCGGCCGCCCGCTCAGCGCCACGCTCGCGGAGTTCGGCGAGCACGCGTCGGCGTACGCGCTGTGGGGACTGCGGTGCGTCCCGCTGCACCGACGCGCGCAGAGCCTGACCCACGTCGAGGTGCTCGGCGCCCTCGGCCGCCACCCCGACGTGCACCGGCTGACGCCGCACATGCAGCTGATCGAAGACGCGAGCGTCGACGAGCTCAACGAGCAGCTGCAGCGCGTGCCGCGGCGGTTGCTGGGGCTGCCCGACGACGTCAACAGCGGCCACGCCCTCGCCGAGGTCATCGCCAGGGTGACGGGCGCGCCGACGGCGTCGACGTTGCGGCGCTTGCTCGACACAGCCATCCACGAGCTCAAGACCTTGCCGTCCGCGCGGCTGACGGTGCGTCCGCCCATCCCGGTCCCCGACGACGAGGGCATCACGTTTCTCGACACCGTCGGCGCCATCATCGACGAAGGACGGCGCATGCGGCACTGCGTGGCGACGAGGGTCGACGCCGCCGTCGACGGCCGCGCCTTCTTCTTCCACGTCGAGGTCGATGGAGGCGCTGCCACCGTGCAGGTCGACGCCGCCGGCAACGTCGTCGAAGCCCGCGGCCCCGACAACAGCGACGGCCACGCCGCCCGCGCAGGTGCCGCGCAGCTCGCCCAGTGGGGACAGTTCTTTCCCGGCGACCAGCGCCCCGCGACGACGACGACGACGTGGCAAGAGCGCTTCATCGAGAACCTCAAGAGCCGCGCCGAAGCGCTCGAGCAACGCCGCGAAGACTTCGACGCCGTCGACGCCGTCGAACACGCCATCGACGCAGGCCGCGCCATGGCCGGCGGCGCCGTCTCGTTGTTCGAAGACATGCTCGGCACGCTGCGCAAGCGCTGAAGACCGCTCGCGCAGGGCAGGGCATGCAACGCGCGCGGGGTCGTCGAGGTCGCTTGCCACCGCCACCTGTCGCCGCACTGTGGCATCCAAGGGAACGTGCTGTGGACTGCGATCGTGCCCTGTGTGGTGTTGGCGCTCGTGCTGCTCAACTTGTTGACGTGGCCGCGCGATGCCGGACTCGTCGACATCGCAGCCCGCGTCTCGATCGCCGTGCCCGCCCGCGACGAAGAAGGCGGCGTCGAAGCCTGCGTGCGCGCCGCCGTCGATGTCGTGGGCGCCGTCGAGGTCGTCGTCGTCGACGATGGCAGCAGCGACGGCACCGCCGGCATCTTGCAACGGCTCTCGGGCGAGCTGCCGCGGCTGCGGGTGGTGCGCAACGACGCGCCGCTGCCGGCCGGGTGGGTGGGCAAGCCGCGCGCCTGCGCCCGCCTCGTCGACGAGGCCAAAGGCGACGCCGTCTTGTTCGTCGACGCCGACGTGCAGCTGGCGCCCGATGCGCTGCGGCGCCTGTGGGCGTTGAAAGAGCGCTACGGCGCCGACCTCGTCACGGCGGTGCCGCGGCAAGAGACCGGCACGTTCTTCGAGCGGCTCGTCGTGCCGCTGCTGCACCAGACGTACATGTCGTGGTTGCCGCTGCCGTTGATCTGGCGCAGCGGCGACCCGCGTTTTCTGGCCGCCAACGGGCAGATCATGCTCGTTGAGAAGAGCGCGCTGGCGCGGGTCGGCGGCTTCGCGGCCATCCGCGGCGAGATCGTCGATGACATGGCGCTGTGTCGCGCCGCCAAGCGGGCAGGGCTGCGCGTGCTCTTCGTCGACGGTGACAGCCTCGGGCGCTGCCGCATGTACCGCAGCACCACCGAGGTGGTGCGGGGGTTCTCGAAGAACATCCACGCTGGCGTCGGCAGCGTTGCTGGCGTCGTCGTCGCCGTCGCCTTGTATCTGATGGCCTTCGTCGTGCCCGTCGTCGCCGCCGTCGTCGCCCCCGGCGTCGCGACCGTCGTCGCCGCCGTCGCCGCCGTCGCCGCCCGCGCCGTCGTCTGGGTGCGCTTTCGCCAGCCGCTGGTGGCGCTGCTGCTGTTTCCTGTCTCGGTCATCGTGCTCGCCGTCATTGCGCTCAACTCGCTGCGCTGGACATGGCGCGGTCGCATCGAGTGGAAGGGGCGCTCGTACGCGCCACACTCGCGATGACGACGGCGCTGCTGCCTGCGTCGACGACGTCGTGGCCGCTGTCGCTGGCGCGGGTGCTGGCGCGGCGCCACCTGCAGCGTCACACCGACGGCTTCGTTATCGACGGCCTCGACGGCGCTCGGGCAGCGCTGGCCCGCGGGCCGGTGCTGTTCTGCGCCAACCACCTGAGCGTGCACGACGCCTACGCCATGGTCGTCGCCGACGAAGCCCTGGGCGGCGGCAGCCGCGCCTTGATGGACGAGGCCCAGCTCGAGCGTCTGCCGTTCTTTCGCGCGCTGGGCGCGCTGCCCTTGAGCCTGACCGCGCCCCGCCGGGCGCTCGCTCAGTTGGCTGACGCCGCGACATGGCTGTCGGCGCCACGGCGGGCGCTGTGGATCTTTCCCCAGGGCCGTCATGTGCCGTCGTGGCGTCGTCCGCTGGGCTTTCGCCGCGGCTTTGTGCGGCTGCTGCGGGGCGCGCCCACCGCGGTCGTCGTGCCGGTCTCGCTGGTGCTGGTGTTTCGCGACGCCACGCACCCTCGCTTGTCGCTGCGCTTCGGGGCCGCCCTCGACAACGACGTCGCTGCCGACGACGTCGAAGCCGCGGTCGCTGCCGGCATCGACGCTCTCGATGCCGCCACTGACGCGCCAACGTGGGTCGCTGGCCGCGTGACAAACGCTGGCGAGGGGGCCGCCGCGCGCTGGCTGGCCCGGCTTGTCCGGCTTTTGTCCTGATTTGATCTCAGCCCGAGATCGTCGCAGGGCCGCAGTAGAAAGCCGTCTTGCTGTTCTTTCTAACAGTCGGGCGGATCTGTTGTTGACCTTTGTCCCGTATTTGTCCAAGATAGCTGGACAGAGCGGAAACGAGGTTCGGCATGAGTGAACGAGTGACGGCAGACGAGCTGCGCCAGGGTGGCGACGATGTGTTCGCCCGCTTCTTTGAGCAGAACCGAGACAAGCTGTTGGCGCTGGCCTACCGGCTGACCTCGTCGAGGTCAGAGGCGCAAGACGTGGTGCAAGACGCGTTTGTCAGCATCCTCTTGCACCACGATCGCTTTCGCGGGGCCGCGCAGCCGACGACGTGGGCCCACCGCGTGACCGTGAACGCCGCGCTGATGCGCATGCGCAGCGCGCGTCGCAAGCGCACCGAGCACCTCGACGACGACATTGAAGATGCCCTCGTGGCCGAAGACGTCGCGCCCGACCCCGCGCGCGGTGACAAGCGCGCGCAGCTCGATCGCGCGATGTCGCGCCTGTCCGAGACAGATCGCTCGGTGGTGAAGCTGCGCTTTGTCGACGAGCTGTCGACCGAAGAGGTGGCTTTGCGCCTCGGCCTCACGGCGTCGGCGGTCAAGACGCGCCTGCACCGCGCGCGGCAGCGCCTGCAAGACGACGCTGAGCTGAAGGCCTTCGGCTGACGTCGCGGCCGGCGCTGTAACCTTGTTGCCGACGGTGGCATCGCAGCACAGTGGCCCGCACCGATCGATCTGAACCCAACCCGAAGCTGTCGCCCTCGACGCCGCTGCCCCCGACGTCGACGGTGCAGTCGTATTCGATCGGCGTCGCGGCCCGACTCGCCGGTGTGCCCGTCGAGACCGTGCGCATGTGGGAGCGCCGTTACGACGTGCTGCGGCCGGGTCGCAGCAGCGGCGGGCACCGCCTCTACTCAGACACCGACATCGCGCTCTTGCGCGCGGCGCGAGCCCTCGTCGAGCGCGGGTTGCGGCCGAACGCGATCTTCGCGATGTCGCCCGACGAGATCGTGCGCGAAGCGAGCGCGCCGGCCCTCGAGCCACCACCGCAGTGGGGCGATCTGATCGACGCCGTCATCGACGCCGGCCGCGCCCTCGACGAAGCCCGCGCCGCCTCGCTGCTCGACGGACCGCTGGTGTTGCGCGAGCTGTTCGACGTCGCCAGCAGCTTCTGGCTGCCGGCGCTCGCGCGCATCGGTGCGCTGTGGGAGGCGGGTTCGCTGCCCGTGAGCGTCGAGCACTTCATCCAGCAGCTGGTCACCAGCCGCCTGCTCGCAGCGCTGCGGGCGACGCCCGGCTCGACAGGACCAATCGCGCTGTGCGCCTGCATCCCCGACGAGCGCCACGAGGTCGGCCTGTTCGCCGCGGCGCTCGCTCTCAAGCGCGCCGGCTTCGTCGTCGTCGTTCTCGGCGCCGACCTGCCTGCCGACGAGCTGCTGTTGGCAGCGCGCACGCGGCGTCCTTCGGTGGTGGTGCTCGCGGCGACCGCGCCGTTGTCGGCGAACGCACGGGCGACGCTGCCCCCCGTTTTTGAACGGCCGCCTTTGGCGTCGCTGCCCGTGTTGCTCGGTGGCCGCGCCGCGCCCGCCCTCGCCACCCTGCTCGCCGCGACGGCTGCCAAGGCCCACGTCATCGTCATCGACGACATCGCTGACATCGTCAGCGCGGCGAAGAACGCAACGAAGAACGTTGAAAGCGCGTAGCGCTCAGCCCCAGGCACGCAAGAAGCGGTCGACGTGGTCGGCGATGAAGGCGTCGACGTCGAGCGGACGGCACGTGCGGCCGTTGAGCGCGTCTTGGTGCAAAAGCGCGAGCAACACGGGGCTCGCGAGGCCGAGGGCCGCGTGCCGCAGGTTGCAACTGGGCAACTGGCCTGCAGCGACGTGCCGCGCCAGTCGCGCTTCGAGCGCGCGCAGCGTCGGTTCAAGCAACGCATCGAGATAGCGCGCGCCGAAGTGTGGATCGCCGAGGCCGGCCTTCAGCCCGAAGGTGTGCACGCCGCCGACGCCGTTCTGCCAGCCAAGCAACAAGCGCGCGAAAAACGAGCGCAGCGAGGTGTCGAGATCGGGCGGCACGTCGAGCACCGTCTGGACGAGGTGCGGCTCGCCCGCCCGCGCGAACCAACCGAACACCTCATCGAGCAGGGCTTCTTTGTCGGCGAAGTAGTGCCGCAGCGTGCTCGGGCTGACGTCGCAGGCAGCGGCGAGGTCGCGAAAGCTCGCGCCAGCGTTTGCCGGTGACAGCAACCACACGGCCGCGCGCTGCACCAACGCGCCGCGCACGCTGGCATGATCGGCATTCTTTCGCCCAAGCGGTCTTGTCACGCTGACTTGATAGCCCAGCGATGTGAGCAAAACAACGTCGACAAACCCGGCAAGCAAACCGTGTGACCAACGCGGCAGACGCGGCATCTATAGTTTCGTTCAAGGGAGCGACGGAATGCTGGATCTCTGGTGGTGGCTGCCATGGCCGAGCGACGACGCAAGGATCGAGACGGCGCCGCCCGAGCCGGCATCCAACTCGGGTGATTCGAACCTCATCAGCCGACGTGGTCGTCTGCGGCGGCGGCCCTGCGGCGGCGCTGCTTGCCCGGGCTCTCGTCGGTCGTGGCGCCAGCGTCACCGTCGTCGCGCCCGGCGGCTTGCGGCCGACCCCCAACACCCTGTGCGGTTTCGTCGACGACATTCCGCCGGCGTTTCGCGCCGAGGTCTTCTCTTGCTCGGCCGTCGTCGACGGTCAGCGGCTCGCGCTGCCCGACTACGCACGCGTCGACGGTGCCGCCGTGGTCGCTGACGTCGGCGCCGGCGTCGTCGACGGCGTCGTTGCAGGCGTCGACGAAGACGGCGTCGTGCTCAAAGACGGCAGCGTGATCGGGGCGGGCGCCGTCGTCGACTGCAGCGGCGGCGCGCTGCGTGGCCAGCGTGCGCGCTGCTTTCAGTCCGCCGTCGGCGTGGTCGTCGAAGGCGCCAGCGACGTCGAGCCCGGCACCGCGGTCTTCATGGACTGGAGCGACGACGGCGTCGACAGCGGCGAGGTCTTTGAAGGCGAGGCGGCCCCGCCGTCGTTCCTCTACCTCTTGGCCGGTCGTGATGGTCGCGTGCTCGTCGAAGAGACCGTGTTGGCGTCGCGGCCGGCGATCGCTCGTGACGTCGTCGCGCGTCGGTTGCAGCGCCGCCTGCGCGCCCGCGGTTGGCACACCCTGCAAGTGCGAGGGCGCGAAGACGTCAGCATCCCCCTCGATGTGCCGTTGCCGTTGGGCGCGCCCGCTGCGTTCGGCGTCGCTGCAGGCCTCGTGCACCCGACCACCGGCTTCTCGTTCGGCGCCGCCGTGCGCGTCGTCGACGACGTAGCGGCCGCCGTCGTCGCCGTCGTCGGTGCAGGCGCCGACGCCGTCGCCGCCGCTGTCAGCGGCGCGCTGTGGACCTCTGAAGCCCGTCGCGTGCGCGCGCTGCAGCGCTTCGCGCTCGAGTCGACCCTGCGCCTCGATCGTCGCGCGGCGTCGTCGCTGTTTTTGTCGGTGCTGCGCGCCCCCGGCGGCCTCGACTTCGTGCGCGGCACCGGCACGGCGGCGCAGACAGCGTCGCTGCTGCTGCGCGTGTTCGGCGACGCCCCGTGGTCGCTGCGTCGTCACCTCGTCCGCGGACTCTCGCCTGGCGCCTTGCTCACGGAAGGACGGTCTCTATGACCTCGACCTCTGCCTCGTCCTCTGCTTTGTCCTCTGGCTCGTCCTCTGCTTTGTCCTCTGCCTCGGCCTCGCCCTTTGCCTCCTTTGTTTTAAATTATATTAATAATATTATAATGAGTCATCTTCCATTAAATAAATAATACTTTATTATTAAAAAAAAATCCTCAGATCTTTCTTCTTTTCATGGAAAAAGCCCCTCCTTCACAGCTTCCTTTTTTTTCTTTTGTTCCTGCTGCATGTTTTTTCTTTATTTCCCCCT
>JANNAY010001083.1:0-1980 GCA_031384945.1 Deltaproteobacteria bacterium | reverse complement strand
CGTCGCCTACTTGAACAACGAGCCGATGATCGCCGCGATGTCGGCAGCGCTCTTCGGCTCGTGCCTCGGCTTCTTGCGCGTGAACCGCCAGCCCGCGCGCATGTACCTCGGCGACACCGGCTCGATGTTTCTCGGTGCCATGCTCGGCGCCCTCGCCATGATCGGCGACTACAGCGCCGCCAACGTCGTCAGCGCTTGGTTCGTGCCGCTCTGCCTGTGCGCGATCCCGCTCTTCGATCTCGCGCTCGTCATCGTCGCGCGCATCAAGGCGGGCAAGCCGATTTACCACGGCTCGCCCGACCACTTCGCCGTGCGTCTGCGTCACCACGGCAAGTCCGCCCGCTTCTCGGCCAACGTCGCTGGCGTCGTCGGCGGCGTCGTCATCGCTGCCGGCGTCGCCTCCACCCGCGTCGACAACGTCAGCGCCGGCGTCGTCTTTGGCGCCACCGTCGTCGTCCTGTTGTCGCTGATGATCTTTTTGTTGGTGAAGCTGCCGCCGCGAACGGCGCCGCCGTCTGCGCCACCTGCTTCGTCTGCGCCGACATGAGCGGCGTCGTTCACCTGATCACGTCGCTCGAGCGGGGCGGCGCGCAGCGCAACACGCTCGAGACCGCCGCGCGCTTGCACCACCGCGCCCGTCCGCAGCTGCTGCTCAGCGGCGCAGCGACGTCGTCAGAAGGCCTCGACGACGAAGCCGCACGCCGCCTCGGACCGCGCTTCAGCCACCTGCCCTCGCTGATGAACCGCTTCGGCGTCCACGACATCGGCGCGGTGCTCGACGTGCAGCGCTATCTCAGCCGCGCCGTTGAGCGCCTGCGCGCGCCCGTGGTGCTGCACACGCACTCGTCAAAGGCCGGCTTCGTCGGACGCGTCGCCGCCCGCGGCGTCTCCGGCGTCGTCGTCGTCCACACCGTCCACGGCTTCGGCTTCGACGCCCTCGGCAAAGGCAACGCCATCGTCGTCGAAGCCGCCGAACGCGTCGTCGCCCCCTTCGCCGATCACTTCGTCTTCGTCTCCGACGCCGACCGCACACGCGCCATCGACCTCGGCCTCTGCGCAGACGGACGCGTCATCAGAAGCGGCATCGACGCCGCCCGCTTCGCCGCCGTCAACGGCCAACGCGACGACGCCCGCGCAGCCCTCGGCGTCGTCAGCGACGCCCGCGTCGTCGTCACCCTCGGCAACTTGAAGCCGCAGAAAGATCCGCTGTTTCACGTCGACGTCTACGCCGAGGTCGTCGCCAGAGACGCCGGCGCCCGCTGCTTCTTCGTCGGCGACGGACCGCTGCGCGCGCAGGTCGAAGAGCGCATCGCACAACGTGGGTTGAGCAAGCACGTCACGCTCGTGCCCTTCGTCGACGACGTCAGCGCCTACCTCGCCGCCGCCGACGTCTTCTTGTTGGCCTCAGCGTGGGAGGGCTTGCCGCGCAGCGTGCTCGAGGCCACGGCTGCGGGCCTGCCCTGCGTCGTCAAAGACACCGGCTGGGCCAGCGACGTCGCGTTCGCGAGATCGATCACGGCGTTGCCCGTCGACGCCAGCGCCGCCGCCTTCGCCGCTGCCATCATGAAGAAGCACAAGGCGGCGCCGAAGAAGCTGCCGAAAGAGTTCACGAAAGACGGGATGCTCGACGAGCTGCGCCGCCTCTACGACGGCATCTGCGGACCGATCTTCGAGGACGCCGACCGCATCAGGTTGTTTCGTCAGCGTCGTCGTCTGCGCCGCTGATGCCGAGCTTGGCCAATCGATAGCGAAACGATCGAAACGAGAGCTTCAACAGCTCGGCTGCTTTTTTCTTTCGCCCATCGGTGCGCACCAGCGCTTTTTCGAGCATGCGGCGCTCGTAAGCCTCGAGCATCGCTTCGAGGTCGAGGCCCTCGGCGGGCAGCTCGTCGATGACCGCGGTCGACGTCGGCAGCGTCGACGGCGTGCCGCGCAGGTTCGAGGGCAACGAATCGACGTCGACGATGTCGCCCGAGGCGA
>JANNAY010001140.1:0-6352 GCA_031384945.1 Deltaproteobacteria bacterium | reverse complement strand
GCCTTCTCTTTCACCCCCGACGACGCTGAGGTCGGCACCCACGACTTTGTCATTCGCGCCAGAGATGTCGCCGGCGCCAGCGTCGACCTTGCTGTGCGCATCGTCGTCACTGCTGTCGACGACGCGCCTGTGCTGGCGCCGATCGGCAACCGCCAGATCGCCATCGACAGCGAGCTCGTCATCAACCTTGCCGCCAGCGACGCCGAGAGCCAGGCGCTGACCTTCATCGCCGAAGGCATCGGCGATCCGTTGCCGGGTGCGGCCACGCTCGTCGGCAACGTGTTTCGCTGGACGCCCACCGTCGACGACGCTGGCGCCCACACGGTGCTCTTCAAGGTCACCGACGGCGTCAACCTCGACACCGAAGAGGTCGTCATCGTCGTTGGCGACGGCGGACTGCCACCCACGTTGGTCGTGCCCGCCGACGCCGTCGTCGACGAGGGCGCGCTGTTGACCGCGTCGATCACGGCGACCGACCCTGACACCGCCGAGGCCGTCGATGTCACCGTGGGGGCACTGCCGCCGGGCGCCACCTTCGACGGCGTCACGTTTCGCTGGACGCCGAGCTTCAACGACGCCGGCGGCTTCGCCGTCGTCTTCACCGCCGAGAACGCGTCGGGCCGCGCGCGCCGCAGCTGGAACATCGTCGTGCGCGACGTGAACCGCGCGCCCGTGATCGACGGCGCGCCGTCATCGCAGGCCCGCGAAGGCGACCTCTACGCCGCAGCCGTCGTCGCCCGCGACGACGACGGTGACGCCGTCTCGTTCGTGCTCGTCTCTGGCCCGCCGGGGCTCACGGTCGACGCCGCCGGCCACATCCGCTGGACGCCGACCTTCGACGACGGCGGCGCCAACATCGTCAACGTCCGCGCCAGCGACAGCCGCGGCGGCAGCGCCGCTGGCAGCTTCGTCGTCGTCGTCAGCTTCATCGACGACGACGCCGACCTCTTGCCCGACAGCTGGGAAATTCTCGTCGGTACCGATCCCACGGTCGACGACGCCGCCCTCGATCCCGACCGCGACGGCTTGACCAACCTCGACGAATTTCGCGGCGACACCGACCCGTTCGTCAGCAACGCACCGCCCGCGCCGCGCTTGCTCGACCTCGACAACGGCCAGCGCACCGACACCGCGACGCCGACCTTGCGCTTCACCGACGTCGACGACCCCGACGGCGACGATGTCTCCTACGCCGTCCGCGTGTTCGTCGTTGCCACCGGCGCCGTCGTCTTCAGCGACGTCGTTGACGACGACGACAACGACCTCAGCGTCGACGTCGACATCGCCCTCGACGAAGGCGTCGTCTACGGCTGGGACGTCGTGGCCAGCGACGGCAAGGGCTTCAGCGCCCCAGCCAGCGGCCGCTTCGTGGTCGACGCCGTCAACAGCCCGCCGCCCGCGCCGCGGCTCGTGAGCCCGCCCGACGGCGCCAGCGTCGCCTTTGCCACACCCGTCTTGTTCTTCGATCGCGCCGTCGACGAAGACGGCGACGACGTCAGCTACGTCGTCCGCGTCAAAGACGGCGCCTTTGGCAACGTCGTCGTCGAGGGCAACGTCGTCGACGACGGCGGCCAGCTGTCGTTCACCGTCCCCTTCGACCTGACCGACGGCCAGCGCTTCTTTTGGGAGGTGGTGGCCCGCGATCCGCGCGGCGGACAGACGACGTCGGCCCCGCGCTCGTTCGTCGTCGACACCACCGGCCGTCCGCCGTCGGCGCCGTCGATCGTCTTCCCGCTCGAGGGCGCGATCGTGACGAGCACCGATGTCACGCTGCGCTTCGCGCCCGGCGTCGACCCCGACGGCGACCCCGTCGTTCACGACGTCGATGTCGCCAGCGACGCCGGCTTCAGCGACGCCCTCACCTTCGACGACGTCGCTGTCGTCGGCGGCGAAGTCAGCGTCGACCTCAGCGACCTCGTCGATGGACCTGTCTTCTGGCGCATCACCGCCTCCGATGGCTCGTTCTTCTCCGACGTCGTCACCGGCAGCTTCGTCGTCGACAGCGTCGACGATCCGCCGTCGGCGCCGACGCTGGTGGCGCCCGGCGACGCGGTGCTGCTCGACACACAGCAGGTGGTGCTCGAGGCCATCGCCGGCGTCGATCCCGAGGGGTCTGCGGTGCAGGTGCGCTTCGAGCTCGTTGACGACGCCGACAACGTCATCGACAGCAGCGCCGACGTCGACGCCGACAACGACGGCCACGCCCGCTTCAGCGACGTCTATGCCCCCGGCGTGCACCGCTGGCGCGCCCGCAGCGTCGAGGCCGACGGCCCGACGTCGGCACCGACGGCGTCGCGCCTGTTCCGCGTCGAGGTCGACAACGTGCGTCCGTCGGCGCCGGTGTTGTTGGCGCCCGCCGAGGGCGAGGTCATCACCACCGCCACGCCGGTGCTGCGCTTCGCCGCCGCCGTCGACGACGATGGCGACGACGTCAGCCACGCGGTCAGCGTCCGCAACGAGGCAGGGGCCTTGTTGTTCGCCGCTGACGGATTGCTCGCCACCGACGGCGTCGTCGAGGTCGCCCTCGTCAACGGCCTGCCCAATGGCGCCATCCACTGGACGGCGAAGGGCAGAGACCGCAGCGGCTTTGGTCCCGACGCCGACGGCAGCTTCATCGTCGACGTCGTCGCTGAGGGCGAAGGCGAAGAAGGCGAAGGCGAAGGCGAAGAAGGCGAAGGCGAAGGCGAAGGCGCAGAGGGCGAAGGCGAAGGCCTCCCCCCCGTCTCGACGCCCATCGGCGAGCCGCTCGTCCCGCTGCCGCCGTCGTGCAACTGCAGCGAGGCCAGCGCCACAGACGCGTTGCCGGGCCTGCCGCTGCTGGCGCTCGCGCTGCTGCGCCGTCGTCGTCGTCGTGCTCAGGCGCGATGAACCGCGAACTGGCTTTGCGCGAACGTCGCGTCTGAGGCATCGACGGCGCCGTGAGAACGACGCCGACCCATGACGCCGAGCGGGCCGCCTCGCGCGACGGCTCGCGCGACGGCTCGCGCGGCGCTGTGGGCGGTGCGTTGAGCGGGCTCGCGGCGCGTGTCACCGGGTTGCCGCGCTTCGTCGCGCGGTCGGCTGCGTCGGCGGCGGCGTTTCACGTCGCGTTCGTCGGCGGTGTGACGGTCATCAAGACCGGCACCAACGCGCTCTTTCTCTCGCGCGCCGATCCGAATTCGCTGCCGCTGCTCTACGCCGCCGTCGCCATCGTCGTCACGCTGGCGACGACATCGTTGGCGCGGCTGCTGGTGGCCCGCCCGCTCAAGCAGCTGCAGGTCGAGGCCACCGTCGCCGGTGCCATCCTCGTGCTGCTCGGCTGCGCCGCCGTGCAGCTCGACCTGCCCGGCGCGCCCGGCGCGCTCTACGTCATCGGCGAAGCCTCAGCGACGTGTGCCTCGGTGCTCTTCTGGTCGCGCGTGATGGACGGCTTCACCAGCCGCGACCAAAAGCGCGTCGTCGGCCTCGTCGGCGGCGGCGGCATGCTCGGCGCGGCCCTCGGCGGACTGCTGGTCAAGCTCGTCGTCGGCGCCACCGGCGTGCTGGTGCCGATGGTCATCGCCGCGGTGCTGTGGGTCGTGTGCCTGCCGCTGCTGAACGCCGTGCGCACGCGCTCTGCGCAGCTCAGTGGCGACGACAAAGACGCCCGCAAAGACAAGAGCGCCGGCATGGGCACCGCGCTGCGCTACCTGCTCGGACGCGGCTACCCGCGCGCCGTCGCGCTGCTGGTGGTGCTGCTCGCAGCGACGGGCGCCGCCTCTGACTTTGTCTTTCGCGCCGCCGCCGCCCGCACCGCCAGCGAGGTCGACATGGCCGCGCTCTTCGGCTTGTTGAACGCCGTCGTCGGCGTCGTCGTCGTCTTTCTACAGGTCGGTTTGACCGCGCGCCTGCTCTCGCGCCTCGGCGTCTTCTTGTTCGCCGCCGTCATCCCCGGCTTGCTGCTGGTGCTCAGCGTCGCCCACGTCGTTTTCGACGGCCTCGACGGCTACGGCGAAGCCGCCTTCTACGCGCTGGTGACGCTCAAGGGCGTCGAGATGGCCGGCGCCTACTCGCTGCACCCAGCGGTCGTCGCGCTGCTCTACAACCCGATGCCCGGCGACGTGCGGGCCCAGGCGCGCACGCTGATCGACGGCGCCATCAAGAAGACCGGCGCCGCCGCCGCGGGGCTCGTGCTCGGCCTGCTCGCCGCCGGCGGCAAGGTCAGCGTCTGGGCCGTCTTCGTCGCCGCCGCTGCGACGTTGTTGCTCTTGCCGGTTCTTCGCTCGCAGTACGTGCGCGCGCTGACGCAGAAGCTGCAGGCGCCGAAGACCAAGAAGCAGGCGCTGCACATCGATCCGTCTGACAAGACGACGCGCAACGCCCTCGAGAAGGGGCTGCTCAGCGACGACGCTGACGACGTGCTGCATGCGCTCGAGGCGCTGGGCAAGCACTACACGCCGAGCGACGCGACGCTCTTGCGCTTGATCGAGCACACCGATGAACAGGTGCGCACGGCGGCGTTGGCGCGGGTGCCGGCGCGTCCCGATCCGACCTTGGCGAAGAAGCTCTTGCAGATCGCGCAGAGCCCTGGGGCCCGTCGTCCCCGCGCCGAAGCCGTGCGCGCGCTCGCCCGCGTGCAACCCGGACGCGCCGCCGACGTCGTCCTCGGCTTTCTCGACGACGAAGAGCCCGGCGTCGTCTGCGCCGCCCTCGAGGTCGCGCTGCGCTCGCGCAACGACAAGACCGCGCGGGCGCGCCTCGACGTGCTGTTGGGTGATGTGCAGACACGACATGTCTCGTGGCGGCGCGAGGTCGCGCGGCTGCTCGGTGCGCTGCAAGAGGCCCGCTACACGCACGCGCTCGCCGCTCTCATCGACGACGCTGACGCCAGCGTCCGCACCCTCGCCATCGCCGCCGCCTACCGCAGCGGCGACCCGTCACACATCGAGCACCTCGTGCGCTGCCTCGACGATCGGCGCACGCGCAGCGCCGTCGTGCAGGCGCTGGTGCGCTTCGGCGATCGCGCCATCCCCGCGCTGTCGGTCGCACTCGACGACGTGCGGCTGCCCGTTGGCGTACGCGTGCATGTGCCGCGCGTGTTGCAGCGCATCGGCAGCGAGGCTGCGGCCCACGCGCTGTTGTTCTCGAACCCGCGCGACGACGCGTTCTTGCAAGCGCGCATCGCCACGGCGTTGGCCGCCATCGTCGCCGCCAAGCCGAGCATCGAGATCGACAAGAAGCGCACCGACGAAGCCATCGGCCGCCGCCTCGTCGCCTACGCCGCCTACGACGACGCCTTGCAAGACCTCGCTGGCGCCGACCTCGTTGGCGCCGACCTCGCTGGCGGCCCCAGCGCGGGCAGGGGGCCGTTCTCACTGCTCAAGCACGTCGTCGACGATCGTCGCCGGCAGAACCTCGGCATCGCCTTTGAGCTGCTCGGCCTGCACCGCGGCCAAGAGCAGATGGAGCGCGTGCGCCGCGGCCTGCTCGAGAGCGAGCGCAAAGACGCCAACAATCTCACGCGCGCCAGCTACCTCGACGCCCTCGAGCTGCTCGACGTCGCGCTGGTCGCCGATCCGCTGCGCGCTGACTTCTTGTCGCTGCTCGATGTGCGCTGGGATTCCCGCGATCCTGAAAAGGCCGTCGAGCGCACGCGCAAGCTGGCGGCCTCGAAAGATCCGCTGCTGCGCGCGGTGGCGAAGCACACGGCCACGCGGCTGTTTCTCGACGACGAATACGTGTCGATGTCCGGCAAGCGCCAGGCGCCGACCCGCGATGTCGCGATGCCCGGCACCCAAGAGCTGCAAGGTGAAGACATGGCCGATGACCTCGTCGAGAAGCTGTTCATGCTCGAAGACGTCGACCTCTTTCGCGGTCTGTCGAGTGACGATCTGTTGGCCATCGCCAGCATCGCCGGCGAGCGCACCGTCGAGGCCGGCGAGCTGCTCTACAAAGAGGGCGATACCGGCGAGCCGCACCTCTACATCATCATCGACGGCACCATTGAGCTCACCCGCCAGGGCACGCCGGTGTTGACCCTCAACGCCGGTGAGAGCGCCGGGCAGGTGAGCTTCCTCGACAAAGGCCCGCGCCCCGTCACGGCGCGCGTGTCGATCCAGGGCGACGCGCACTTGTTGGTCATCGAGCGCGAGCAGTTCGTCGATCTCATGGCCGATCGTCAGTCACTGATGCAGGGCTTTCTCGGCGTGCTCGCCGAGCGGATGCGCGTTCTCATCTCGAAGGTCGGCAGCGTGCAGGCCACCGATGCCGACGCTGCGACCGTGATCCGCAAGCGTCCTTGAATTCGTTCTCGTCCACGTCTGCGGTCTCGTCGTCGAACCTCGATCACCCGTGGAGGATCCGATCCGATCACGTGCCCAACGTCCCCGTGTTC
>JANNAY010001078.1:0-3471 GCA_031384945.1 Deltaproteobacteria bacterium | reverse complement strand
GTGGTACTTCGGCATCAACGGCACGAACGTCGGCCCGGTCGGCCTCGACGTCGTCAAACAGTTCGTCACCATGGGCCAGATCAAGCCTGACACCCTGGCGTGGACGAACGGCCAGGCCGCCTGGGTCGCGGCCTCGACCATCCCGGCGTTGGCGCAGTTCTTTGCACCGTCGGGTCCGCCGCCGCTGCCGGGTGGTCCGCCGCCCCTGCCGCGTTGAACGGGTAAATCGCGCGCGTGTTTGACGAACCGCCTGTCTTCGAAAGCGAAGACAGGCGGTTTTTCATTTGGTAGAGGAAACACCATGTCCACCGAGTTCTTGAACGACGCCCCGCTGTTCTCTGTCGCCCGCTCGCGCGTCGAGATGACCCACCATGTGCTGCCCGAGTTCGCCAACTCTCTCGGCAACGTCTTCGGCGGCCAGGTCGTCTCGTGGATCGACATCTGCGCCGCCATCGCTGCGCAGCGCCACTGCCGGTCGGTGGTCGTCACAGCATCGATCGACGCGGTGCAGTTTCTACTGCCAATCAAATTGGGCCACATCGTCATCTTGAGAGGACAGGTGAACGCTACATTCAAGACGTCGATGGAGTGCGGCGTCACCATCTGGTCCGAGCACCCGCTCACCGGCGAGATCAAGAAAGCGATGAAGGCCTACGCGACCTTCGTCGCCCTCGACGACGGCGGCAAACCGAAGGCGGTGCCCCCGCTGCTGCTGCTCGACGACGAGGACCGCCGCCGCGCCACCGCCGCCGCCCAGCGCCGCTCCGACCGCCTCTCGCGCCGCATGGGCTGAACCACAACCCGGGTTGTGAATCAGCGCGGGCGCCGCGCAAACGCCGCGAGCGTCGCCGCCGACGCCGGCTTCGTCGTCGCTGACTTTTTCTTCTGTGTCGTCTGCGCCGCCTGCGCGCGAAAGACGGGACGGGCGATGGCGCCGACGCCGCCGTCGGGCGGCGTCACCAGCACAAAGAGCTGCGGCTGTCCGCTGACGACGACGTCGGCGCTGCAGCGACGCCAGCCGGCGGCGTTGTCGGCGTCGCAGTCGGGGACGACCTCGAAGAAGTCGCCTTCGTCGGGGACGACCAGGACGCTGACGGCGGTGCCGACGCGGGCGAGGGCGTCGAAAGCGTGGGCGCCGGGTTGGTGTCCGAGGATGGTGCCGAACGCGAATTCGCGCGTTTCGAGGGTGGTCGTCAGCGGTGGCAGCCCTGCGGCGCGGATGGGCGCGCGGCCGTCGAGGACGCCCCAGCCGAGCGACAAGGCGCCGAAGCCAGGGTCGACGACGAGGTTGTCGATGGGGCCGCGGTCGATGACGCCGAAGACGGCGCCTGCTCTCTCTCCTTCTCCCTCGCCCTCGCCCTCTCCTTCGCCGGTGTCGGGGGGCGTCTCGCAGCCGAGCGAGAGCAGGCAGAGCAGACAGAGCAGGGATGGCGCGGCGCGCAGCAGCAGCAGCAGGTTCATCGCTCCAGCTCCGTTCGCACCCAGCTGAGGGCGGCTTCGAGGGCGGCGTCGCGCTGCGTGAGCACATCACCACGTCGCACCAGCGCCTCGACGTCGGGGACGGTGCCGATGCCGGCGCGCAGCGCGGTGTGCGTCACCGTCTCGCCGGCGCGGGCGAAGGCGCCGTCGAAGGCCTGGTGTTGGCCGCCGAAGCCCGCGCCGAGGCTGTCGAAGGCGGCGATGCTGCCGAAGCCGCCGCTCGTCGGTCCGAAGCCGAACACGCGGGTCGGGGCGCGGCGCAGGCGCAAGAGCTCGGTCGTCACCTCGGAGTTCGACGTCGAGTTGCCGACGATCACGGCGAGGGGGACGTCGGCGTAGGCGCCGTCGACGTCGCGGGCGAGGAAGAAGTCGCGCGGGCAGGGCACCGCGCGCGCGCAGGCCGCCAGGATCCCGTCGATGACGTCGTCGTCGGCGCGCGAGACGGGGATGAAGCGCGGGTCTTCGTCGGCGGCGAAGAACGTGGCCACGAGCGGCAGCGCGCTGCTGTTGAAGCCGCCGAAGCCTTCGCGCTGGTCGAGGACGATGCCGCGCGGGGCGCCACCGCCCAGAAGCGGCGTGCGCGCGATCTCGTCGAGCACGGCGAGGAACGCGTCGGCGTTCAGCGGGTAGCTGTGCACGCTGACGACGCGAATGTCGTCGCGGTCGACGAAGGCGATGTCGCTGCTGAAGCCGACGAGGGGTGTGCAAGGGGTGTTGTCGACGGGGGCGTCGCCGGCGTCGACGTCGACGAAGACGGGGGCGGCGCAGGCATCGTCGTCGCAGCGCAGCAGCCGCACCGCCGCGCTGATGGTCGACAGGTTGAGCCACAGCGAGCGCGTGACGAGCCCGGCGATCGCCTCGGGCCGCACCGGCGCGAAGAGCCCGCGCCCCGCCTCGAGCGCCCAGGTCGCCGGGTCGCGGCCGTCGATGGCGACGACGATGTCGCCGGGCTGCACCACCGTCTCTGACGGCGCCACCGACCAGACGATCGGCAGCACCTGATCGACGCCGTCGACGACGACGCGGGCGGGCTCGAGGCAGGCGCGGTTGTTGGCGCGGGTGCCGGCGCTGGCGGCGCTCGCGCTGGCGTGTCCATCGCCGTAGCCACTCAGCGCGCGATCGAGGTGGGTGGCGAAGTGGGCGCCGTCGTCGTCGGCGAGGGCGGCGATGGCGTCGGCAACGGCGTCGACGTCGCGCACCGGGGTGCGGGGTCCAGACATCGCTCTCACTTCGAAGGCGCGGCGGGCGACGAGATGACGACGAAGCTCGTCGGATGTGCGCGTGAACGGGCGCGCGCAGGCGCCGTCGTTGCACAGCAGCGCGTCGCCGCAGGTGGCTTCTTCGTCGTAGACGCTGCAGGCGGCGCCGACGCCAGCGACGTCGACGGCGCCTTCGTCGACGACGCTGATGGCGTCGATGGCGGCGTCGAAGCCGACACCGTCGAGGTCGACCCCGAAGGCGGGGAAGACCGCGAAGTCGACGCGGACGTCTGCGTCGCTGGCCACCACGTTGTGCACGGTCTCGAGCTCGACCCAGCCGTCGCTGCGCACGCGACCCGTCGGCTGCGACGAAAGCTCGGTCGTGCCAGCGAAGAACGCGCCGGCCGCGTCGACGCTGAAGCTGCTCACCGACAAGAACGGCAGCGCGCCGTCGGGCAGCGCCCAGGCGCGAAACCGCAGCCGCCGCTCGGCCGGCGTCTGCAGCGAGAAGCTGAGCGCGTCGTTGTCGCCGAGCCGCAGCGCGCCGGCGCCTTCGACGGCGTCGACGTCAGCGCTGCTGGCGCGCACGGTGACGACGTCGTTGAACGACTCGCAGTCGTAGGTGAACAGCGCGTCGGCGTCGAACTGCACGTCTTGGTTCTGGCCCGCCAGCGCGCTGAGCAGGACGAGGAGCGATGTCGTGGTCACCCCACACGATGCCCGACCACCGCCTCACCCGCAAAACCCGCGTCTCATTCTCCTTCGCCTTCGCCTTCGCCTTCGCCTTCGCCTT
>JANNAY010001048.1:0-2265 GCA_031384945.1 Deltaproteobacteria bacterium | reverse complement strand
GCGCCGACGACGGCGAAGTCGCCGTTGCCGCCGTTGATGACCGCGCCCTGCACGTGCAGCAGCTCGTTGCCGTCGTTCTTGATGGTGATGGCGATGTTGGCGCCGGGGCGCTGCTCGATCGGCGTGATGACGTCGCCGACGGGGACGCCGCCGAAGTCGATGCCCGTGCACGGGCTCTGCACGGCCTGCTCGCCGCCCTCGAGCGTCTCGTCGCACTCGGCGCGCGCGAGGGGCACCGGCGTGTCGGCCACAAAGGCGGTGATGCTGGCGCGCAGCTTGCCGTCGTTGTCGCGGTCGTTGGTGCCGACTTCGACGTTGGTGCCTTCGCGGACGCCAGCGGTGTCGCCGGCGGTGTAGTTGACGAGCAGCTCTTCGCTGGCGCCGAGGCGAATCAACGTCGGCACCTTTTGGATGACGAAGTTGCCGTCTTTGTCGGGCAGGGCGGCGGTGCCCTGGGTGACCTCGAGGTCGGCGTTGCCGCCGTTCTTGATGGCGAGGCGCGCCGGGCACGTCGTGCCCTTCGTGATCGGTCCCATGTCGAGCACGGCCGGTTCGATCGAGCCCTGCGGCAAGAACTGGTCGACGTCGTCGCAGAACTGGCAGGCGGGCAGCAGAGCAACGGCGACGAGCAAGCCAATGCGGCGGGTCATGACGAACCTCCAAAGGGCGGTGACGACGCTGTAACCCACGATCGCTGGACCGTCGAGGTGGTGCGTGTTACCGGCACGGCGTCTGGTCGTTTCTGCGTTTGTCGACGTCACGGAGTCTGAATGCGCCGCGCCAAGATCGTCTGCACCCTCGGCCCATCGTCGGAGTCGCAAGAGGCGATCGAGCAGCTCATCCGCACCGGCCTCGACGTCGCGCGGCTGAACTTTTCGCATGGCGACCACGACTTTCACCGCTCGCTGGTGAACCGCGTGCGCGCGGCGGCGTCGGCGGTCGGCAAGCCCGTCGCCATCCTGCAAGATTTGCAGGGCCCCAAGATCCGCTGCCTGAAGATGGAGAACGGGGCCGTCAACCTCGTCGAAGGCGCCGAATGCGTCATCACCATCGACGACATCCTCGGCACCGCCGAGCGCTTTGGCACCCTCTACAAGGGCCTGCCCAAAGACGTGAAGCCGGGCGAGTTCATCCTGCTCGACGACGGCAACATGACCCTCGAGGTGCTCGAGAAAGACGACCGCGACGTCAAGTGCAAGGTCATCTTCGGCGGCATCCTCAAAGACAAGAAGGGCATCAACCTGCCCAACTCGAACGTGTCGGCGCCGTCGTTGTCTGAGAAAGACATCAGAGACGCTCATTTCGGCGCCGAGGTCGGCGTCGACGCCGTCGCCTTGTCGTTCGTGCGCACGCGCAACGACGTGCGCATGCTGCGCCGCGAGCTCGCCCACGCGAAGTCGCGTCCCCTCGTCATCGCCAAGCTCGAGAAGCCCCAGGCCATCGAGCAGCTCGAAGGCATCCTCGAAGAATCCGACGGCGTCATGGTCGCCCGCGGCGACCTCGGCGTCGAGATGGCCACCGAGCAGGTGCCGACGCTGCAGAAGCTCATCGTCGAAGAGGCCAACCGCCGCGGCAAGATCGTCATCGTCGCCACCCAGATGCTCGAGTCGATGATCACCGCGCCGCGGCCCACACGCGCCGAGGCCTCTGACGTCGCCAACGCCATCCTCGACGGCGCCGACGCCGTCATGCTCTCTGCCGAGACGGCCTCGGGCCGCCACCCCGCCCGCGTCGTCGAGATCATGTCCAAGATCGCCGTCGAGGCCGAGCAGTCGATCCGCGCCCGCTACAACCGCCTCGACTTTCTGCTCGCCGCCGAGGCGCAAGACTTTCAGAACGCCGTCGCCCAGGCCGCCGTGCGCGCTGCCCACGAGCTCTCGGCCCGCGCCATCGTTTGCTACTCGATGTCGGGCAACACGGCGCGCCTCATCAGCGACTACCGGCCCAAGGCGCCCATCATCGCCCTCGTGCCGAACCCCTCTGAGCAGCGCCGCCTCGCCTTTGCCTGGGGCGTCATCTCCGAGGTCATCGAGCCGCCGAAGTCGACCGAAGACTTGTTCTTGCGCATCGATGAGTCGCTCTTGAAGGCCGGCCGCGCCAAAGACGGCGACACCGTCGTCGTCGTCACGAAGCTGCCGCTCACGTCGACACAGCGGTCGAACACGATGCACCTGCACGTCGTCGGGTCCGCCCGCCCTTCCTGACAGCGCGCGAGCACTTTGGTCCTCGTCGTCGTGGCCAGCTGTGCCGCACGCAGCGATCGAG
>JANNAY010001035.1:0-3556 GCA_031384945.1 Deltaproteobacteria bacterium | reverse complement strand
GTGAAGTCGAAGGACCAGCCGGCGAGGTCGAAGCACGAGCCGCCGGCGACGGGGGTGCTGACGGCGGTGGTCTGGTCGATGGTGACTTCTTCGAGGACGACGCCGGAGACGCTGCCGGCGTAGTGGCCGGCGAGGGCGGGGTCGTCGTCGAGCTCGAGGACGCCGTCGCCGCTCTGGAACCACTGCTGCGTGTCGCTGACGACGAGGACGCACTCGTTGCAGGTGCCGTAGTTGTCGTTGACTCCGCCGGAGAGCGGGTACGTGCCGGCGGGGTGTGCGTCGCCGAAGAACTGCAGCACGAGGTTGGCACCGGCGCTGACGGCGGGGAATTCGGCGTCGAGCTGGGCGCCGCCGAGGTCGCCGCTGGTGATGGCGCCCGCTGCGCCGGCTTCGCAGCCGCCGGGGACTTCGCCTTCTCCTTCGTCGCCTTCGCCTTCTTCGCCTTCGCCTTCTTCGCCTTCGCCTTCTTCGCCTTCGCCTTCGCCTTCGTCGCCGCTGGGTCGACGCTCACCGCTGCCGAGGACGGGAGGGGGCGTGAGGAGGTCGCAGCCAACGAGGGCGGCGAGGGCAGCGACGAGCGAGAGGGTGAGAGCGCGCATGGGCCGGACAGTATCCCGAAGAGCCGCGAGGCCAGGCACGAGGCTCCTGAAGTCCAAAGCCACTTCAGGGCCTCGCGCGGCCTCGCTGTGTCCCGAAGAGCAGCGAGGCCAGGCACGAGGCTCCTGAAGTCCAAAGCCACTTCAGGGCCTCGCGCGGCCTCGCTGTACCGGCGATCCCGGGAGTGTCATTCCGGGGCATGGCGCGGATCGTCTTTCTTCATGGGCTTGAAGGCACGGCGACGGGGTCGAAGCCGACGTGGTTGAAGAACGCCGGCCATGACGTCACCGCGCCGGTGCTCGACACCCGCGCCCTCATCACGTGGTTGTCTGAGCTGTCACCGCAAGACGGCATGCCGTCGGTGCCGCCGTCGACGATCGTCAAGCCGCGGCAGGCCGCCGAAGACGCCATCGGCAGCGTCAACCCCGACGTCGTCGTCGGCAGCAGCTTCGGCGGCGGCCTTGCGCTCTTGCTGCAGGCCGAAGGCATCTGGACCGGTCCGATGGTCTTGCTGGCGCCCGCCGGCACCAAGCTGTTCGGCATCAGCAAGCTGACGACGACAGCGCCGGTGGCCATCTTGCACGGGCGCGACGACGCCGTCGTGCCCGTCGACGATTCCAAAGCGCTGGCCGCCAACGCCAGAGGCGACGTCACTCTGCGGCTCGTCGACGACGATCACCGGCTGTTGGCCTCCGTCGATGCCGGGCTGCTCGGCGGGCTCGTCGACCTCGTGCTCCACCGCCGGGCGAGGTAGGGTCTCTTCATGGACGAGATGCAGTGGGTTCGCCCGCCGAAGCAAGAGCGGTCGCAAAAGACCCTCGATGTGTTCTTGAACAGCGTCGAGACGTTGCTCGAAGAACAAGGCGTCGAAACCGTCAGCGTCAAAGACATCGCCGCCCGCGCCAACCTCTCGGTCGGCGGCTTCTACGCCCGCTTTCCCAACAAAGAGGCCGTGCTGCGCGCGCTGCACCTGCGCTTCAGCGTCGAAGCCAAGGCCACCGTCGACGTCGCCCTCGACCCGAAGCGCTGGCGCGGCACGCACCTCAGCGAGGCGCTGCCCAAGCTCGTCACCTTCATCGCCGAAGACTACCGACGTCGTCCGGGCCTGCGCCGCGCGTTCTTGTTGCTGTGCGGCACCGACGCCGAGGTCAAGGCGCGCGCCCAGGAAGTGTCGGGCTACACTGCCGGCCGCTTCCACGGCTTTCTCGCCGACAAGGTCGCCGACCTCGACGTCGACGACCTCATGTTGGCCGCCGACATGCTGCACCGGCTGTTGTTCTCGGTGCTCGACAACTACGCGCTGTTTCCCGCGGGCACGTCGACGGGCCGCAGCATCAACCACGACATCTTCGTCACCGAGCTCTCGGGCAGCATCACCCGCTACCTGCGCGTGCGGCCCAAGCCCGACAACATGCCGGCGATCGATCCGATGACGTTGCCGGTCATCGGCACCACGCTGTCGTCGATCACCAGCGGCGCCGCCGACCTCACCCACCCGTCGCGCCCCGGTCGCTCTTCGCTGCCGGCGGCTGATGCAGCCACCATCCCGCTCGGCACCAAGACCCCGCACTCAGACTGGTAGCCACTTTCCGAGCTTTTCTGAGGGCCGGTTCAGCCGTCCCGGATCCAGCTGAGCGGTAGGGATCGCATCCCAACGCCACCACAGAGATCCGAATCACATTCCGCGAATCGAAGTTCGCAACCGATCTGGCTCTACTGCCGAAGACCTTCCTGCTGGATGGCTCTTTGGAGGATGCGATGCCCGACGTCAGCTCGACCCCGACCCGCCCCGCCGCTCCCGCTCGCCCCACGGTGACCCCGCAGGCCAACGGCGCGACGGCGCCGACGACCGCTCCGACGACGCCGACGCCGCCGACGACGCCTGCGGTCTCGGATGGGTTTGAGCAGCGGGCGACGGCGGCGCAGAAAAAGGCGGCCGAAAAAGCCCTCGGCGCCATCGGCTACCACCCAGGCGCCGCCGACGGCCGCATCAACGGCACCACGCGCGAGGCCATCAAGGCGTTCCAGAAGAACCGCGGCCTCGACGTCACCGGCGACCTGACGCGCGAGACGTACAAGGCGATCCGCGGCGTCGAGAAAGACAAGCACCGCGGCGTGCAGACGGCCGGCTACGTCTCTGACGGCGTGAAGAAGGTCGAGAGCCGCTTGAAGCGCCTCGGCTACGACGTGGGCCGCGTCGACGGCGCCTACGACCAGAAGACCGCCAGCGCCGTCCGCGCCTTCAAGACCGACCAGAAGATGGAGAGCCGCGGCGGCTCGCTCGGCGACGCCGGCCGCAAGTCGCTCAACAAAGAGATCGCCGGACTCGCGCACAAGCCGTTCAGAAACCGCGTCAAGAACACCGACGCCCACAAGCGCGCCGACCGCACCGCCACCACCGCCGCCAACAACGACGGACTCCGTGTCGGCGACCACGGCCCCGCCGTCGCGACGATTCAGCGTCACCTCAAGTCGGCGGGCTTCGACCCCAAGAGAACCGACGGCGTCTTCGACGAACGCACCGCCGGCATGGTCAAAGAGTTCCAGCGCAAAGCAGGACTGAAGGACCACGGCATCGTCGGTGCCGGCACGTGGAAGCGCCTGCGCACGGCGCAGATGGAGGCAGCGAATTCGACGTCGCCGCACCAGACGAAGGGCGAGAAGTCACAGGCGGTGAAGCGCACCGAGCAGCTCTTGAAAAAGGCCGGCTTCAACCCCGGCAAGATCGACGGCCTCTACGACGCGAAGACGCAGCGCGCGCTCGACAAGTTCCGCAAGAAGTTCGACCTCGGCGGCCGCGGCGACGGCGTCGGCGCCGCGACGTTGAAGAAGCTGCGGCTCGGCGCCAGCGGCCAGTTGCTCTCGAAGGGCACGATCGCCAGGGGCTACGTCAACGGCCGCCCCCGCGACATCCGCGTCGTCACCGTCGACGGCTACCAGGTCGAGCGCTCGTCGGCGG
>JANNAY010001009.1:0-5945 GCA_031384945.1 Deltaproteobacteria bacterium | reverse complement strand
GTGTTTTTTCAAGAGCTTGGTGAGAATCCGCCGAATTCCTCCGACAGATCCTGGAATCTACTTCCCGCCGTTGGCCTTGGCGATGATCGCGTCGGCGATGGCGTTCGGAACCGGATCGTAGTGGCCGAATTCCATGGTGTAGCTGGCGCGGCCCTGGGTGCGGCTGCGGATGGAGTTCGCGTAGCCGAACATTTCCGCGAGGGGCACGTTGGCCGTGATGACCTTCATGCCGGCGCGGTCTTCCATTCCCTGGACCTGGCCGCGGCGCGAGTTCAAGTCGCCGATGACGTCGCCCATCCAGTCTTCGGGTGTGACGACCTCGACCTTCATGATCGGCTCGAGGATGACCGGGCCGGCGTTCTTCGCCGCCTCTTGGAAAGCCTGCGAGGCGCAGATTTCGAAGGTGCGCGCGTCGGAGTCGACCTCGTGGTAGTCGCCGTCGGTCAAAGAGACCTTGACGTCGACGACGGGGAAGCCGGCGCGGATGCCGCGGGTCAAGGCGCCGGTGACGCCCTTTTCAACGCCGGGGATGAATTCTTTCGGAACCGATCCGCCGACGGTGTCGTTGATGAACTCGAAGCCTTTGCCCGGCTCGTTGGGCTCGACGACGATCGAGATCTTCGCGTACTGGCCCTTGCCGCCCGTCTGCTTCTTGTACGTGTTGTCTTCTTCACGCTTGCGCGTGATCGTCTCGCGGTAGGCGACCTGCGGTTTGCCGACGTTGGTCTCGACGCCAAACTCGCGCTTGAGGCGGTCGACGATGATCTCGAGGTGCAGCTCGCCCATGCCGGCGATGGTGGTCTGGCCGGTCTCTTCTTCGGTCTTCAAGCGCAGCGACGGATCTTCGGCGGCGAGGCGCGCGAGGCCCGAGCCCATCTTTTCTTGATCGACCTTGGTCTTCGGCTCGATGGCGAGCGTGACGACGGCCGGCGGCACCGTGAGGCGCTCGAGCACGACGGGGTGCTCTTCTTCGCAGAAGGTGTCGCCGGTGACGCACTCGACGCCCATGGCGGCGCAGATGTTGCCCGCGTAGCACTCTTCGATTTCGTTGCGCTTGTCGGCGTGCATGAGCACGAGACGACCGAGGCGCACGCGCTTGCCCGTGCGCGCGTTCATGATCGTCATGCCCTTCTTGAGCACGCCCGAATACACGCGGATGAACGTGAGCTGACCGAACTTGTCGTTCAGCAGCTTGAACGCCAGCGACGTCAACGGCTCGCTGTCGTCAGCGTGGCGGATGACCTCTTTGCTGAGGTCGTTGAGGTCTTTGGCCTTCACCGGCGGGATGTCGATGGGCGAGGGCAGGTAATCGAGAACGGAGTCGAGCAGGTACTGCACGCCCTTGTTCTTGAACGACGAGCCGCAGAAGGTCGGCACCAGCTTGAGGCTGATGGTCGCCTTGCGCAGGGCGGCGACGAGCTCTTCTTCGGCGATCTCTTTGCCGTCGAGGTACTTCTCGGCGATGACGTCGTCGACGTCGCCGCACTGCTCGAGCAGCTTGTCGCGCCATTCTTTGGCCTGCGCGGCGTACTCAGCCGGGATCTCGACGAGCTGGTACTCAGAGCCCATGTCTTCGTTGGACCAAGTGATCGCCTTCATGCGCACGAGGTCGATGAGGCCGGTGAACGTCGCTTCGTTGCCGATGGGCAACGTCATGACGGCGGGCTTCGCCTTGAGGCGCTCGATGATCATGTCGACGCAGCGGAAGAAGTTCGCGCCGGTGCGGTCGAGCTTGTTCACGTAACACATGCGCGGAACGCCATAGCGGTCGGCCTGGCGCCACACGGTCTCGGACTGCGGCTCGACGCCAGCGACGCCGTCGAACACGACGCAGGCGCCGTCGAGGACGCGCAGCGAGCGCTCGACTTCGATGGTGAAGTCGACGTGTCCGGGGGTGTCGATGATGTTGATGCGGTACTCGGGGTTCTTCTTCGAGTCGAACCCTTCTTGACCGATGCGGCGACGCCACGAGCAGGTCACAGCGGCGGACGTGATCGTGATGCCACGCTCGCGCTCTTGCTCCATGTAGTCGGTGGTCGTTGCGCCTTCGTGCACTTCACCGATGCGGTGGGTCATGCCCGTGTAGAAGAGGATGCGCTCCGTCGTCGTCGTCTTGCCGGCATCGATGTGAGCGATGATGCCGATGTTGCGGGTGCGCTCCAGAGGAAACTCGCGGGCCATGACGTTGCTCCAACCTTGATGAAGATCGCCGCACCAACGAGGGCGACGACCGAAGACGTCGCCGTGTAGACAGCAGGAAATCGGGTTCTGCAAGCCCCAGCCCGTGCGACTTCTTTGTCGGCGCCGGGTCTCCCGAACCTGCGGACCGCCGATTGGTCACCTCTCGCCCCAGATCCGAGGCCGCCGGCACCGGGGGAAGTCGCGATTGCCGATGGACGTCACGGTTTCGCGGGGGCGCGGGGGGCCGTCGCCGCGGGCGATGTGACGAAGCCTGGCGCGACGAACGCGAGAACGATGGCGATGACGACGGCGACGGCGACGGCCGCGATGACGATGCCGGGGCGGCGCGGTCCGGGATCGATGACCGAAGGCGGCAGCTCGGCGCGCAGGGGCGCCGACGACGACGACGACGACGACGACGCCGCCGACGACGCCGACGACGATGGCACGGTCTGCGGCTCGGCCCTGGCGCCGGAGAGCGCGGCGAGGATCTGCTCGCACGACGGGCGCGCGGCGGGGTCGCGCGAGAGCAGCGCGAGGATGACGTCGTCAACGACGGCGGGGACGGCGCCGGCGGCGCGCCCGCGCGAGGGAGGCGGCGGTGAGAGCTCGACGTGGCGGGCGAGGGTCTGCGCGACGGTGGCGGCGGCGAAGGGGTTGGCGCCGGCGACAGCCTCGTAGACGACGACGCCCAAGGCGTAGCGGTCGGCGGCGCCGTCGTCGACGCGGCCGCCCTCGACGCGCTCGGGCGCGAAGCAGGCGGGCGTGGCACCCGAGGCGTCAACGGGCGACGGCGCAGCGAGGCCGAAGTCGACGACGACCACGCTGTCGTCGTCGACGATGCCGCCGCGCAGCAGCACGTTCTCGGGCTTGAGATCGCCGTGCACGATGCCCTGGCGGTGCGTGACGAGCAGGGCGTGGGCGAGGCCGCGTCCGAGGGCGCGGACTTCGTCGAGGGTGAGCAGCCGCTCGTCGAGCACGGCGCGCAGCGTCTTGCCGTCGACGAGCTCGAGTACCAGCCACGACGTGGCGCCGGCGTCTGCGCCCGCTGCGTCGACGGCGGATTCGATGACGTCGTAGACGCCGACGACGTTCTCGTGGCGCAACTTCGCCAGGGCCCGGGCTTCGCGCAGCCGCCGGCGCCGCGACGAATCGTCTCGGCCCGTGCTGTCGGATGCGGCCTCGTCGCCGAGGCGCTTCAGGGCCACGGCCCGCTGCAGCTGCAGATCGGTGGCCCGCCAGGCGTCGCCGCTGCCGCCGCGCCCGAGCGGGGCGTCGAGACGAAAGCGTCGATCGACGACGTCACCGGGAGAGAAGGCCACGCGGGCACCCTACAACTCTTGCCTTCGCTTCGCGCGAGGCGCGGCAACACGTGCGCCCGTCTTCTAACGGCGCAGGCGGGCGGGGCGGCGGGCGCTCAAGAGCGGGCGGCTGCCGACGTCGTAGACGGCGTCGACAAAGGCGTCTTTGGCGGCCTCGAGGTCGGCGAGGTCGCCCGAGAGAAAGGCGCCCGCGAAGTTGGTCTCTGACGGCGGTGGGATCCACTTCGCGAGGGCGACGGGGGCGGCCTTGAGCGCGGCGTCGACGGCGACAGCGGCCTCGGCGGGGGGAGCGATCAAGTACGCGAGGGCGGCGCCGCGCGCGATGCCGGCTTCGGCCGACAAGTACGAACCGGTCTCGCCGACGACGTGGGCGAGAAACGCCGGTCCGTCTTTGCTGCGAAAGGGCTCAGCGTCGAAGGTCTGAAAACACACGCGCTCGCGCAGAAATTCTTTGATGACCCACAGCGCCTCTTCGACGTCGTCGGGGTTGCCGCCGCGCACCACCCCCATGACCTCGCCCGAGGTGGGCCCCGAGGCGTGCTTGCTGCCGGCGTAGAACGAGCGGGCAAAGACGACGTCGACGGCGGCGTGCTTGGTCGCTTCGTCGAGGGCGATGTACGTCGAGTCGTCTTGATCGACGGTGACGAGGCCCAACGATCCGCCCAACGATCCGCCCAACGATCCGGCCAGCGATCCGAGACCGGGCGCCTGCGGGAGTTTGAACCAGGCCGCGGCGAGGGCAGGGCTGACGTCGTCGATCTGCCGGCACGACAGCAGCGTCGGACGCAACGCGACCAGCCCGACGTGCGGTGGCTTGTGCGAGGCGTTCACCATCTCAGGATCTCAGAGGTGGTTCGCGAGGGTGCGGCCGACGCGCGGCACGGCCTCTTCGACGTGCTTCTTCGCCTGCGGCCGCAGCTTCTCGTACGCCGACTTCAAGCCCGGATTTTTTGCACGCTTGGCCTTGTCATCGGTGATGCCCAACAGTGCATCAGCCACCTCGGCAGGCTTGCTGCTCAGGAACGTTCCAAAAGACTTTGGGTCACCGTTCTTCGCGAGGTGCTGCGCATAAAAGGGCTCGAGGCGGCGGACGAAGTCGTCGAGCAGGTGGTCCATCGATTCGCGCACGAAGCCGGGCTTCATCGACTGCACGACCTTGTAGCCGCCCTTGATGGCGAGGCCCGAGAGGCCGCCTTTGCTGTCGACCTCGGCGTCGATGAGCTTCACGCAGTCGTCGACGATGCGCGGACGCTTGGTTGCGTCTTTGAGGAGGCGGCTTTCGAGAGAATCGACGTCGGTCATGGCGGCGTCTTTAGCAACGTTCGCCTTCCTTGACAGCGTCCCGGCGTGGGGCAACCTCCCGGCGTCTGCTCCCGTTGTCTGGAGAATCCCCATGAAGAAGCTGCTTTTGCCTTTGTTCGTCGCCGTCGCCACCCTCGTCGCCGTGCAGGGCTGCGATCCGCCGCCCGCCGAAGGCGAAGGCGAAGGCGAGGGCGAAGAAGGCGAAGGCGAAGAAGGCGAAGGCGAAGAGGGCGAAGGCGAAGAAGGCGAGGGCGAAGTCCCCGGCGCCTGCGACGCCGACGCCGACTGCGAGGCTGACGAGACCTGCCAGACGCTCCAACAGGGCGCCGCCAAGGGCTGCTTCAACACCTGCGTCAACGGCGAGGCCTGCACCACCAACGTCGACCGCCCCGGCACCTGCCTCGCGATCGCCCAGGGCGGTCCGAGCTTCTGCATCGAGCTCTCGCCGAACCTCGGACCGTGCGGCAACGCCATCAATGCCACCTGCGACATCCCCAACGGCGCGCCGGGCCTGTGCCTGAGCGACGCCAGCGGCATCGGCTTCTGCACCCGCTTGTGCGACCCCGCCGCCCCGGCGACCTGCAACTCCGACTTCCCCCCCGAGGCCCAGGCCTGCGGCTGCGTCGGCGACGAGGTCTGCAGCACCGAGCCCAACCTCCGCGCGCCCGGCGGCGACGGCCTCTGCACGCTCGCGTCCGACGTCGGCGACACTTGCGGCATCGACGCCGCCAGCCTGGCCCTCCAGCTCTGCAGCGACGGCCAGACCTGCGACGGCTTCGACGGCCAGGCCAACCTCACCGGCACCTGCGGCGGCGGCGGCGGCGGCGGCGAAGGTGAAGGCGAAGGCGAAGGCGAAGGCGAAGGCGAATGAGTCGCTGACCGACCCCCCGTCAGTTGCCAGAACGTCTGCTTCGCCTTCGGAAGCAGACGTTCTTCGTTGGGAGAGTGCAGCCGTGAGAACCCAGATCCTGCGCCGGTTCGCCGCTGTCGTCGTCGTCATCGTCGCCGTCGTCGCCGTCGTCGGCGCCTGCACCGATCCGCCCGCCGGCGAAGGCGAAGGAGACGCAGCAGCAGAAGGAGAAGGAGAAGGCGAAGGCGACAGCGGCGTCGTTGGCGACGTCTGCAACGGCGACGGCGACT
>JANNAY010000994.1:0-4717 GCA_031384945.1 Deltaproteobacteria bacterium | reverse complement strand
TTGCGCCGCGCGAGCAGGGCGGCGCCGTACTCGAAGGCGACGGCGGCGGAGTCGGGGTGGGCGACGGCGAGGGGCGCGAACAGCTGCAGGGCGCCGTCGACGTCGCCTTGCTTCAGGCGGGCCCGGGCGCTCTCGTGCTCGGGCGAGACGGCGACGCCGGCGCCGACGTCGACGTCGTCGCCGTCGGTGCTGTGGGCGGCGTCGACGTGGATGACGCGCTCGGCGCTGGCGCCGCGCAGGGCCAGCTGCTCGAGGCCGAGCGCCACCGCCGGCATCATCACCAGCGCCGTGAGCACCGGCCACAAGCGAGAGGTCCCTTCGACGACGCTCACGCGGCCTCCGTCATCGTCGCCTGCAGGCGACGCAGGGCCTCGCCCATGCCGCGCCCGTGCACGTTCTGGATCTCGAGCCCCGGGCGGGCGTTCACCTCGAGCACCATCGGGCCGCGCTCGGCGTCGACGACGACGTCGACGCCGAGGTAGCCGAGGCGCACGGCGCGGGCGGCCCGCTGCGCGGTGTCGAGGATGGCCGGCCAGTCGGGCATCTGCACGCCGACGAGCACCGAGCCGCTCTCGGGGTGGTGCGTGACGGCGCGGCCGCGGTGGTAGCCGCGCAAGGTGACGCCGGTGTCGATGTCCAGGGCGAGGCCGAGGCCGCCCTGGTGCAGGTTGGCTTTGCCGTCGGACTCAAAGGTCGGCACGCGCACCATCGCGAACACCGGCACGGTCTCGAGCGTGATGATGCGGACGTCACAGAGCCCGCCGCTCCACAGGTCGGCGAAGACCTTGTGGGGAAAGACGCGCTCTTCGACGAAGGCGCGGTCTTCGAGGTCGCCGCTGAAGGCGCCGAAGACGATCTCGCCCAGGCGGTGGCGCAGCTCGTCGATGGTGACGACGCCGTTGCCGCTGGCCTTGAGCCAACCGGCGCCGTCGCCGCGGCGGGCGCCGACGACGATGATGCCGTCGCCGCCCGACGAATTCGCCGGCTTAAGCACGAAGTTCTCGAGCTGGTCGAGAGCGCGCAGCGTCTGCGGGATGGCGTAGAGGCCGTCACAGATGGCCAGCGTCTTGGCCAGTCCGACGCCTTGCTTCGCCATCAACTCTTTGCAGAGCAGCTTGTCGTCGGCCTCGGGGTACGCGCTGCGCGGGTTGTGGGCGTAGACGAGCGTGACGTTGCGGCGGTTGATGCCGATCAAGTCGTCGCGCCGACGCAGCATCTGCGCCCACCGCTCGCGCCAGACGCGCAACGAGAAGCTCATGGCGCCCCCGCGGCGCCGGCCGACGAAAACAGGATGCCGCGAAACCGGCGATATTCAAACAAACGAATACCGATCCACCTGCCCAGGTAAATATCAAGTGCGACCACGCACAGCAGAAACTCTGGGAATCCAATCAACAGCACTTGCAAGGCGAGGCTGTTCATGACGACGTAGCAGGCTGACATGACGAGCAGCGTGCCGCCGAGCGCCTTGAACGCCTGGGGCGCGCCCTTCTCGGTCAGCAAGAGAAAGAAGCGCTCGGCCGAGATGGCGAGCACCGCGACAGGAAAGAGGGTGACGTAGGCGAGCTTTCGGATGCCGAGGCCCTCGGCGGTCAGAGACGTCGCCAGCAGCGTGACGGCGACGGCGGCCAGCAAGATGGCCAGCGACGGCGAGTGCAAGAGCTGCAGGCGGTGAAACAGCCGGCGGACGCTGGCGGCGACGACGACGACGACGAGGATGCCGAGCACGCCCCAGGCGAGGCCGGTCTCGCCCGTCGCCGCGGCGATGAGCGCGGGCAAGAAGGTGCCGAAGGTCGGCATGCCGATGACGTTGCGAAAGATGACGACGACGAGGGCGCCCACCGGCAGCATCAGCAGCGTGCGCAGCAGCATGAAGGTCAGGCCGAGGCGGTCAAACAGCGCCCAGACGTTGAAGAGCTTGAACGAGCTCTTGGCCTTCGGCGACGGCACCAGCACCGTGTCGGTCTCGTAGCGGTAGTCGAAGTTGATGTCAGACGTATGCCGAAACAACGCCTCATCACCTGTATACAGGGTGACGTAGTGCTGCGGAATACTCGCAAAGTGTTTGTTGGTTGAGTCGAAGGGGATCCAATGACCGCCGACCCAGGCTTCGGCCCACTGGTGCGTCGTCTTCTTCACGCCGGGCGTCATGATGAAGCCGCCGATGAGGCGGGCGGGGATGCCGCTCTTGCGGGCGAGGGCGACGAAGAGCCGGCTCTTGCCGTTGCAGCTGGCCTCGCCGAGGCGCAGCGCCGTCAGGGCGTCGGTGGTGCCTTTGAAGGGGCGCTGCTTCATGCCGCTGGTGAAGGCGAAGATGGCGGTCAGCCGGTCTTTGATCGGTCCGGCGTCGGCGTGCAGCTGCGACAGTGTGCGGCCGATGGCGGGGTCGTCGACCTGGATGTCTTCTTCGGCCTTCAGGTAGGGCGCCGCCGACGACGGGTAGCTGTCGGGCACCGTGAGGGTCTCATCGATCTCGTAGCGCAGCGCGGTGCTGAGCACCGAGAAGCGGTAGGCGAGGCCCGAGCCGTCGGCGGCTGAGTTGGTGTCCCAGGTGGCGACGCGGTTGAGGCCGACGGCTTCGGCCGAGAACGTCGTCGGCGCCGCCGTCAGGTTCTCTTCCTGCACCACCTGCTGGCGGGCGTCTGAGACGGGCAAGAAGGTGCGGACGCGGGTCTCGCCATCGTGGCCGTCGTAGCTGGCGCGCAGCGTGACGTCGTATTGGGTCTGCGGCAGCACGTCGGCGAGGGAGTAGTCGAAGGCGACCAGCTTGATGCCGGCGACGGTGAAGGCCACCGCCACCAGGCCCACCATCACCGGAGCGACCGGAACTCTCTTCTCTGCCACATGCGGTCTACGCACGTCCGCCACGGTCGCGATCGCTTTCCGTCAGAACGTGCCGGGCGCGGCGGGGTCGGGGGTGACGCGGAAGACGGCGTCGTCGCCCTCGGCGACCACGAGCAGGCTGTTGCCATCGAAGGCGAGGCCGCGGGGCGTTCTGAAGCCGCTGGCGATCTCGTTGGCGACGCCAGCGCGGGTGACGCGAAAGACGACGCCGGTGCGCTGGTTCGACACGATCAAGTTGCCCGAGGCGGCGACGACGACGCTGCCGACGTCGCCGGCCTGAAACAGGGCCGACAGGTTGATGTCGGTGCCGGCGGTCAGCGTCGTGCGGGCCGCGTTGAAGGTGAAGGGGCGCAGGGCCACGCCGCCGGCGTTGAGGGCGACCCACAAGAGATCGCTGGGGTTCGTCGCCGACGGCGGATCGAAGGCCACGGCGATGGGCCGGCGACCGGCGATCAGCTGGTTGATGGTCAGCGCGGGCGTCGCCGTGAAGTTGGTGAAGCACTGCACGCGGTCGGCCTGATCGACGCCGGCGCACAACAAGGCGGTCTTGCCGGCGGTGTTGTCGACGTCGACGCCGTCGCCGCGGTTGGGAAACGCGCCGGCGTTGGTGCTCAGGTCGATGAGCGGCGAGGTGTCGGTGAAGTTGGCGCTGAGGCGTTCGACGCCGGGGTCGCCGTTGCCGACGTCGTCGGCGACGATGAACAGGTTGTTGGCGTCGTCGAGGGCGAGGCCGCGCGGGGTCTGCGGGTTGAGGCGATTGCCGTTGCGGTCGCGCAGCTCTTGCTGCGTGCGGTCGGGGGCGACGACGATGACGCGGTCGTTGCCGCTGTTGGCGACGAACAGCTGGCCGGTGGCGGTGTCGACGGCGACGCCGCGGGGCTGGTCGAGGCGGTCGCCAAAGGCGGCGACCTCGATGATGAAGTTGGGCGACGTGAGGTTGAAGTTGGCCGAGACGCTCAGCGGCGTGTGGTCGGCGCTGTTCGCCGAGTTGCCGGCCTGATCGATGGCCTGGGCGACGATGCGCACCTCGTCGAGCGGCAAGGCGCAGGCCGGCAGCGCGAAGCTGAAGCTGCGGCTGTCGCTGGTGGTGCCCGACGGCAAGAGCACGCCGGTGCGGGTGACGGTGCAAAACGACTGCGTGCCCGTCGTCGTGCCGAAGGTGGCGACGAAGCGGATCTCAGAGAGCCCGCGGTCGTCGGCCGAGTCGACGCGGAAGGTGACGAGGCCCCGCGGCGGCACCTCGTTCGACTGCGCCGGATCGGGGAAGGTGATGGCGACCGACACCGACGGCGGCACCGTGTCGAGCAGTCCTTGCACCGAGATGAACTCGCTGTCGCAGACGCCAGCGTCGGCGACGAGGCAGGCGGTGACAGAGTAGGTGCCGGGCTTGGTGAAGGTGAGCTGGTTGCCGCTCTGCGTCGACGCGGTGGGGTCGCTGACGGTGACGACGACGTCGCCGGCGTCGATCAAGTTGCCGAAGCCGTCCTGGGCGAAGAAGAGCAGCGTGCCCTGCTCGGCGATCAAGCCGGCCGACATCACGAGGTTGAAGCCGGCGTCGATGGGGTTCGGATCGATGGTGAGCGTCTCGACGTCGTCGGGCAGTCCGGTGCCGAGGGCACGGGCGCGCACGGTGTAGGTGCCGGCGCGGACGATGCCGTCGATCTCGCCGGTGCCGTCGCCGCCGTCGACGATGGCGACGTTGGCGGCGTTGACGGTGACGACGACGTCGACGCTGTCGTTGACGTTGCCAAAGGCGTCGACGAAGTCGTAGGTGAAGAAGACGGCGTCGCCGGCGGCGTAGGGCAGGCCGACGGGATCAATCTCGAAGAAGTTGGCGTTCTGCGGCGTGGCGGCGACGACGACGACGGCGACG
>JANNAY010000985.1:0-5649 GCA_031384945.1 Deltaproteobacteria bacterium | reverse complement strand
CGGGGGAGGGCGAGATTGACGAAGCGGTCGAGGAATTCCCACATGCGTTCACGGCGGAGCGTGACCATGGCGCCGATGTTCATTCCTTCGCGCAGCTTGTACGTCGCGATGGACTTCTTCGCGACCGTCAGCACGGGCTTTTGGCCGGCGAGCTTGGCGAGGTCGGCCTGGGCGGCGTCGAGGACCTTGGGATCACGCACGGCCTCACCGAGGCCCATGTTGATCACGATCTTCTTGAGCTGGGGAACCTGCATCGGGTTCTTCAGCGAGAACTCTTTCTGCAGGGCCGGCACGACTTCTTTTTTGTAGAAGTTGCGCAGGCGCGGAGGACGCTTCTCTTCCGGAGGAAGATCAGACGCCTTCAGGTTGCCTTCAGCGGCCTTCGCCGCCTTCTTGGCCATGCCTTCGGCCTTGGCTTTTTCGCGGCGGGCAGCGACGGCCTCGGGGCTCTCTTCGGTCTTCTTGGTAGCCATATCAGTATCTCCTGGATGCCTGGGAGCTCTTCACTCGACCCGGCAAAAAAATGAGGGAAAGGGTCAGACTTCTTCAGCCTTGAGCTTGCGACCGCGAGCGACGCGGACCTTCTTTTTGCCGTCGGAGGTCTCAGCGACGCCGGTGCGAACCGGGCGGCTGAGCTTCTCGCTGAACAGCATGACGTTGGAGACGGGGATGGACCCGGCGCCTTCGATGATGCCGCCCTCGGGGTGCTTCGCCGTTTTCTGCGGCTTGATGTGGCGCTTGATCATGCGCAGGCCTTCAACACGGACGCGAATCTTCTCGCCGTCGTTGAGGACTTCGAGGACTTTGCCGGTCTTGCCCTTGATGTCTTGGCCGCCGGAGATCACCTTGACGGTGTCGCCTTTTTTGATCTTGGTCTTCATGGCTGTGAGCCTTTCAAATGTGGGTGAAACGAAGAGGAGTCGCGGAACCGAATTCTCTGATTCAGAGAACTTCGGGAGCCAACGAGACGATCTTCATGAACTTCTTGGCGCGGAGCTCGCGGGCCACGGGCCCGAAGATGCGCGTGCCGATCGGCTCGTTGTCCTTGTTGATCAGGACGGCACCGTTGGTGTCAAAGCGGATGTACGTGCCATCAGGGCGCGACAGCTCTTTGGTGGTGCGAACGACGACGGCGCGAACGACGTCACCCTTCTTCACCTTCGACTGCGGGCTGGATTCTTTCACGCAGCAGACGATGACGTCGCCGATGGAGGCGTAACGGCGCTTGGAGCCACCGAGGACCTTGATGCACATGACACGACGGGCGCCGGAGTTGTCAGCGACGTCGAGGTTGGACTGGGTCTGGATCATGGTCAGTTCCTTCCGAAAGCAAGCCCGAGGGCAGTAGGGGTGCTTCGGATGAAACGACCTTAAAGGAGCAATGCTTCTTCAAGACCGCTTCGGACGCGAGGCCAGCACCAACAAAGGCGGGCCAGGGTCTCCGAAGCCTGGAGGCAGGTGGCGTCGTCAGGTCCCAAGAAGGGGACGACGCCGGAGGAGAATCAGACCTTCGCCTTGGCGGAGACGGTCTGCAGGCGCCAGCGCTTGAGCTTCGAGAGCGGGCGCGACTCGACGATGATGACCTGGTCACCAATGCCGGCTTCGCTGCGCTCGTCGTGCGCGTAGTAGCGGGCACGCTTCTTCAGGTACTTGTTGTACTTGGGGTGCTTGACGGTGCGGACGACTTCGACGGTGATCGTCTTCGTCATCTTGTTGGAGAGGACGACGCCACGGAGGGTACGTCCCCAGCCGCGCTCACCCGTCTCTTCGGTCTTCGTGTCAGACATGTGAGATCACTCTGTGCGCAGGTGCGGAAAGGTGTGGGCAGCAGTCGCAGACGAAGAGGAAGGCGTCAACGAAGAAGTTGACGCCTTGCTCCGTCAGTCCTTCTTCGCCGGCGTCTTCGCCGCGTTCTTCGCGGTGAGGACACGGGCGAGTTCCTTGCGCTTCACGCCGAGCTCGGCGGAAGACGCGAGGTTGCGGGTCGCGTGCTGAAACTTCAGATCGAAGAGCGCCTTGCGGAGGGTCGCTTCGGTCTGGGTGAGCTGCTCGACGCTCTGGTCGGCAAAAGACGTTTTCTTAGCCATGATAATCTCCAAGCTCGATATCTTCAGTTGTTACTGAAGATCAAAGCTCGTTCTTCCGATCGATGAACTTGGTGCGAAGAGGAAGCTTGGCAGCGGCGAGCGCGAGCGCTTCGGTGGCGGTGGCGAGATCGACACCTTCCATCTCGTAGAGCACGCGGCCGGGCAGCACGACGGCGACCCAACCTTCGACGTTACCCTTACCGTGGCCCTGACGGGTTTCGGCAGGCTTCTTGGTGAACGGCTTGTCGGGATAAACGCGAATCCAGATCTTACCGCCACGCTTGATCTTGCGAGTCATCGCAATACGAGCGGCTTCGATCTGACGCGCGGTCAACCAACCGGGTTCAGTGGTGATCAGGGCGTAGTCACCAAAGGCCACCGACGATCCGCGGATCGCCTTGCCCTTGTTGGTGCCCTTTTGCTGCTTGCGATACTTAACGCGCGCAGGGCTCATCATAACGGCAAACTCCAGTCACCAGGCCGCGAAGGACCTGAGAGCAAAATGATTCAGTTGCGGCGCGTCTGCGTGGGGAGGACTTCACCTTTGAAGATCCAGCACTTGCAGCCAATGACGCCATAGGTGGTGTAGGCCTGCGCGAAGCCGTACTCGATGTCGGCGCGCAGCGTGTGGAGGGGAACGCGGCCTTCGCGGTACCACTCGCGGCGAGCGATTTCCGCTCCACCGAGACGGCCGGCGACGGCGATGCGGATGCCCTTGGCGCCGAACTTCTGCGCCGTCTGGATGCTCTTCTTCATCGCACGGCGGAAGGCCACGCGACGCTCGAGCTGCTGGGCGACGCTCTCGGCGACGAGCTGGGCATCCGTCTCGGCCTTGCGGACCTCGTGGATGTTCAGGAAGACCTCAGAAGCGGTGAGCTTCTGGAGGTCTTTCTTCAGCTGCTCGAGCGACGAGCCCTTCTTGCCGATCACGATGCCAGGACGCGCCGTGTGCACGTTGACCTTGCACTTGTTGGCAGCGCGCTCGATGTCGACGCGGGCGATGCCGGCGGACTTCAGCTTGTCGTGGATGTACGCGCGCAGCTTGAGGTCTTCGTGAAGCCAGTCGGCATAGCCCTTCTCACGGAACCACCGAGAGTCCCACGTGCGAATGACACCAAGGCGAAAGCCTGTCGGGTGAGTCTTTTGTCCCATGAGTTACTCGGCCGCCGTGAGCTTGACGTGAATGTGAGAGAGCTGTTTGCGGATCGGGGTCGCGCGGCCATGGGCGCGCGGCAGGTAACGGCGCAGGGTGCCGGCCTTGTCGATCTGCACATCAGCGACGATGAGCTTGTCGAGGTCCATCTTGCGCGTGTCGGCGTTCGCCACGGCGCTGTCGATGGCCTTCTTCAAGAGAGGAGCACCAGCGCGCTGTTGGAACGCGAGGGTGGTCAGGGCCATGGCCACATTCATGCCGCGGACGACGTCGGCGAGGACACGCACCTTGCGGGCGCTGATGCGCACGCCGGTGATGTGGCTCGTCGCCGGACCGTCTTTGCGGGCCTGTTTGCGGGCGATGGCTTTGGCGGCTTCGCGCTTCGGCTTCTTCGGGGTCTTTTGGTCGGTCATGGCGGTGCTCACTTCTTGCCAGGCGCAGGCGCCTTCTTGTCGGCGGGGTGGCCGATGAAGGTGCGGGTGGGGCTGAACTCGCCGAGCTTGTGGCCGACCATGTTCTCCGTGACGTACACGGGAATGAACTTGCGGCCGTTGTGGACGGCGAACGTTTGACCAATGAAGTCGGGAGTGATCGTCGACCGGCGAGACCAGGTCTTGATGACCTTCTTGTCGCCGTTGTTCGCCACCTTTTTGAAGAGGTGGTGGTCGATGAACGGTCCCTTTTTTACGGAACGGGGCATGTTCTACTCGATGCTGAAAGTGGAAAAGAGGAGGGGAGTAATCAGACTTTGTTGCGGCGACGCACGATGAGGCGGTCGGTGCGCTTGTTCTGACGGGTCTTGTGACCCTTGGTCGGCTTGCCCCACGGGGTGATCGGGTGACGGCCACCGGAGGTGCGGCCTTCGCCACCGCCATGCGGGTGATCGATGGGGTTCATGGTCACGCCGCGCTGGTGCGGCTTCTTGCCGAGCCAACGCTTGCGGCCGGCCTTGCCGAGCTGCACGAGCTCGTGCTCAGCGTTGCCAACCTGGCCGATGGTGGCCGTGCAGTTGGCGAGCACCATGCGCGTCTCGCCCGAGGGCAGACGAACCTGGGCGTACATGCCTTCGCGGGCCATCAGCTGGGCCGAGGCGCCAGCGGTGCGGACCATCTGGCCCCCCTTGCCGGGCTTCAGCTCGATGTTGTGGATCTGCGTGCCGATGGGGATGTTGGCCAACGGCAGGTGATTGCCGGGCTTGATGTCGGCGGTGGGGCCGCTGACGATGGTGTCGCCGACGTTGAGGCCGACGGGGGCGAGGATGTAGCGCTTCTCGCCGTCGAGGTAGTGCAACAGCGCCAGGCGCGACGTGCGGTTGGGGTCGTATTCAATGGCCGCGACTTTCGCGGGGACGCCCGTCTTGTCACGGGTGAAGTCGACGATGCGGTACTTCTGCTTGTGACCGCCGCCGCGGAAGCGGACGGTGATGCGGCCGGTGTTGCCGTGGCCGCCTGACTTCGAGATGCCCTTGGTGAGCTTCTTCTCGGGCTTGGTCTTCGTGATTTCCGAGAAATCGTGCCCTGTCATGCCACGACGCGACGCACTCGTCGGTCGGTATTCGCGGATTCCCATCCGTACCTCCTGGCCCTACCCCCTTCGCAAACGCGTTGGGTTCTCGGCCACGGTGGCTCCGTCTGAAAGGACGGAGCC
The DNA here is from genome assembly GCA_031384945.1 of Deltaproteobacteria bacterium. Classification (GTDB taxonomy): domain Bacteria; phylum Myxococcota; class UBA727; order UBA727; family VGSZ01; genus VGSZ01. Next base: position 762 of record JANNAY010000985.1, on the reverse strand, counting down.
AGAAGTTCTCCAGCAAGCCGTCTCTTTTGGAGGGGCTTTCTGGAGTGGGGGCCACGTCGACACGACGTTGCCACCCGGTCTTTTGCCCACTGGCGAGATGCCTGTGAGAGATCACCTCTCGAGAGAGGCGAACGCGCGGTTCCTCCCACACGCGTTTGGACTTGTCTACACAGGTTTACGTGCGCGTCAGTTCTGCGTCGCAGCCGTGGGCGTCGTCGTCGACGATGCCAGCGTCGTCTTGTTCTGCAGCAGCTCGATCGTGGCGGTCACCGCGAAGTGATCGCTGGCGGGGTTCACGATGCGCTTCGCGGCCTTGACGGTGCGCCCAGTGAGGATGTGATCGAGGCGTGATGAGAAGCCGGGAAACGTCGGGCCTTCGTCGAAGAGTGCGAGGGCGTCGTTGCGTTTGGCGACGACGGCGCTGAGTCCGGCTTCGCCGGGTTTGGCGTTGAAGTCGCCGAGGACGACGACGCCTTCGTCGCCGTCGACGCGGGTGGCGATGGCTTCGGCTTGGGCCGCTGCTGCCCACGGCAAGAAGTCTGTGTGCGTCGAGACGATGCGCACCGGTGTTTTGCCGGCGCAGACGACGGCGTCGATGGCGACGCGGGGCTCGAAGCCGTTGGCGCGCGGCAGGTCAACGCGGGTCGCGCTGACGATGGGCAGGCGCGACAACAAGGCGATGCCGTAGCTGCCTTTGTCGTCGTCCCAGGCGCCGACGAAGACGTGCGAGGCGTGCAGCTTCTTCGCGAGCACGGCGGCTTG
>JANNAY010000981.1:0-5453 GCA_031384945.1 Deltaproteobacteria bacterium | reverse complement strand
GCGCCGACGCCCACGGCGGCGCGCCCTATGTTTTTCAAGACGCACAAGACGTCACGCGCTTGATCGGCTTCGAGGTCGACCTCGCTGACGCCATCGGCAAGAAGCTCGGCGTGCGCGCCACCCTGGTGCAAGGACCATGGGACAAGCTGCTCGACCTGCTCGACCGTGGCATGTTCGATGTCGCGCTGAATGGCATCGAAGAATCTGACGAAAAGCGCACCAAAAACCTGCTCTCGAAGCCGTACTACGTGGCAGCACAGAAGATCACGCTGCTCAAGGGCCACGAGGCCGAGTTCGCCAAGTTTGACGACGTCAAGGGCAAGACCATCGGCTGCCTGACCGGCTCGACGGCCCAGAAGATTCTCGACGAAAAAGGCGCCGTCACCCGCGCATTTGATGTCCAAGATGACATATACAAAGACATCACCACTGGGCGATCCTTCGCCGCCTTCGCCGACGAACCCATCGCCCACTACTACGGCGACGTCGACGACCGCCTCGTCACCCTGCCCGGCGTCTACGGTGACCTGCGCTACGTCGCCGCCTTCAGAAACGACGACCGCTCGCTGCAGCTCGCCATCGACAAAGCGCTCGACGAGCTGCGCAACGAGGGAACGCTGCGCTCCATCTACGAGAAGTGGGGCATGTGGAACGGTCCCACAGCGTCGCTGCTCGGCGACGTCGACGAAAAGGCCCACAGCCACGCCACCGGCTTCGAAGCCTGGCGCGCTGCTGTCGGCACGCAGCCGCCGTTCTTTACGCGCCTCGTCACGCGCTACCCGCCCATGATGCCGCTGTTCGCCCGCGGCGCTGCGTTGACGTTGCTGGTGTCGATGCTCGCCATGGTGCTGGCCGTCTCGCTCGGCACCGTGCTCGCCGTCGTGCGCGCCTTTGGCCCTTTGCCGTTGCGCTGGTTGGCCACCAGCTACGTCGAGCTCTTTCGCGGCACGCCGCTGCTGGTGCAGTTGACGATGATCTACTTCGGCCTGCCCGAGCTCGGCCTCACGCTCTCGCCCTTCGTCGCCGGCGTGGTCGCCCTTGGCCTCAACTACGCCGCCGCCGAGAGCGAGAACTACCGCGCCGGCTTGATGGCCGTGCCCCGCGCCCAGCTCGACGCCGCCCGCGCCCTCGGACTCTCGACGCCGCAGGCGCTGCGCCACGTGGTCTTGCCGCAGGCCGCCCGCGTGGCGCTGCCGCCGATGACCAACGATTTCATTGCCTTGTTGAAAGACTCATCGCTCGTCTCGGTTGTTGCCCTGACCGAGCTGACAAAGGTCTACGGCGTGCTCGGCAACTCGACCCGCGACCACCTGGGCCTCGGCGTCGTCGTCGCCGCCTGGTACCTGCTGATCGGCTTGCCCTTTGTCTTTCTCGCCCGCCGCGTTGAGAAGCGCTTGGGTGCCGGCACAAAAAAGATGGGAGGTGCGCGATGATCACCGTCGAAAAACTCAGCAAGCGCCACCCGGGCGCCAAAGCCCCCACGCTGCACGACCTCTCTTTCTCTGTCGACGCCGGCCGCATCGCCGCGCTGCTCGGCAAGAGCGGCGCCGGCAAGAGCACGCTGTTGCGGTGCTTGAGCGGCCTCGACGGTTTCGACAACGGCAGCATCGTCGTCGACGGCGTCACGGTCGCTGGCCACGACGTCAGCGCCCTGCGCGGCCGCGTCGGCTTCGTCTTTCAATCGCTCGAGCTCTTTCCCCACCTGACGGTGCTCGAGAACTGCACGCTCGCGCCCGTCGTGGTGCAGGGCAGCGTCAAAGAAGCCGCGCAACAAAAGGCCCGCGAGCTGCTGAAGAGCTTGCACGTCGACGTTGACGACAACGCGCATCCTGAGTCGCTCTCGGGCGGTCAGCGCCAGCGCGTCGCCATCGTGCGCGCGTTGATGATGGAGCCGCGGGTGCTGCTCTACGACGAGCCGACATCGGCGCTCGATCCGTCGTTGAAGGCCGAGGTCGGCAAGACGCTGAAAGAGGTGGCCGAGCGCACCGGCATGACCCAGCTCGTCGTCACCCACGACCCCTCATGGGCCAACGAGGTGTGCGACGACGTGTTTCACCTCGTCGGCGGCACCCTGCGCAAAGCCCCTGCGGCGTAGGCGCCCCAGCAAGCGCCCTCGACGACGTCGACGAACCATGGCAGCACCAAAGGATGACTGAACCCCGGTTCTTGCGCGCCCTGCGTCGTCAAAGCGTCGACCGCCCGCCGGCGTGGCTGATGCGACAGGCAGGGCGCTACCTGCCCGAGTACCGCGAGGTGCGCGCCAAGGCCGGTGGCTTTCTCGGGCTCTGCAAGAACCCCGAGAACGCCGCCGAGGTGACGCTGCAGCCGATTCGCCGGTTTGGCTTCGACGCCAGCATCGTCTTCAGTGACATCCTTGTTGTGCCCGAGGCGATGGGCCTGACGCTGACCTTCGGCGTCGGCGAAGGCCCGAAGCTGTCGCCGCCCGTGCGCAACCGCGCCGACGTTGACCGGCTTCACATCGCTGACCCCTCACAATTGTCGTATGTCTACGAGACCATTCGCCGAATTGTTGAAGGCCTGCCGGGCGCCGTAAAAACATACACCGAAACCACCACCTCTGACGCCGGCCGCGAAGGTCCGGGCGACGTGCCGTTGATTGGCTTTTGTGGCGCGCCATTCACCGTTGCATCGTACATGGTTGAAGGCGAAGGATCGAAGAACTTCATTGAAGTGAAGCGCCTGATGCACCGCGAGCCCGAGACCTTTCACGCGCTGCTCGACAAGCTGGTCGACAGCAGCGCGGGCTACCTCGTCGAGCAGGTCAAGGCCGGCGCGCGCGTGCTGCAGATCTTCGACACGTGGGCCGGCGAGCTCGCCCCCGACGACCTGCACGCCTTTGCCGTCACCCCGGTGCGACGCTTGATTCACAAGGTGCGCGCCGCCCTCGGCGACAAAAACGTACCCGTCATCTACTTCGCCCGCGGCTGCGCCGACGCCCTCGACATCGTCTGCGAGGCCGACGCCGCCTGCTACGGCCTCGACTGGCGCGCCCGCATCTCGCGCTCGTGGTCGTCGCTCGGCGACGTCGCCGTGCAAGGCAACCTCGATCCGGCGTCGTTGTTCGGCACCGCCGAGGTCGTGCGTCGCAAGACCAACGCGATCCTCGACGAGGTCGGGCAGCGGCCGGGGTTCGTCTTCAACCTCGGCCACGGCATTCTGCCCGAGACGCCCATCGAAAATGTGCACGCCATGCTCGACGTGGTTCGCACCGTTCGTCCTCGTTCAATTGGCTGAAAGTTGGCTGTTGGCATGCCCTTGACCGAACCGTCTGACCCCAGTGAATCCGTGCTCGCACCGCCGGGGGCCGACGACGATGTCGCCCTCGTCGCCCAGCTGCAGGCCAAGGCAAAGGCGCTGCGCGCAGAGATCAAGAAGCGCATCGTCGGCCAAGACGACGTCGTCGAGCTCTTGCTGTTGGCGCTGTTCGCCCGCGGCCACGGCCTCTTCGTCGGCGTGCCTGGACTCGCGAAGACGCTGCTCATCTCGACGCTCGCTGAGGGTCTCGGGCTCTCGTTCAACCGCATCCAGTTCACGCCTGACTTGATGCCCAGCGACATCACCGGCACCGATGTGCTCGAAGAAGACAAAGCGAGCGGCGCCCGCACGTTTCGTTTCATCAAAGGTCCGGTGTTCGCGAACGTTTTGCTCGCCGACGAGATCAACCGGACGCCGCCGAAGACGCAGGCGGCGCTGCTGCAGGCGATGCAAGAGCAAAAGGTCACCGCTGGCGGTCAGACCTTCGCGTTGCAGGCGCCGTTTCTCGTCTTCGCGACGCAGAACCCGATCGAGCAAGAGGGCACGTATCCGTTGCCCGAAGCTCAGCTTGATCGCTTCATGTTTCTCATCGAGGTCGGCTACCCGAGCGAGGCCGACGAGAACGAAATCGTGCGCCAGACGACGGGTGCTGCGTCCTCGAAGCTCAACGCTGTGTTGAGCATCGAAGACGTGCTGCGCTTTCAAGACCTCGTGCGCCGCGTGCCGGTGCCCGACTCTGTCGTCGCCTACGCCGTGAAGCTCGCCCGCGCCACGCGCCCGGCTGAGTCGACGTTGGCGGTGGCGAAGAAGCTGAGCTGGGGCGCTGGACCGCGCGCGTCGCAGTCGTTGGTGCTCGCCGCCAAGGCGCGCGCCGTGCTCGATGGACGCTTCGCCGCTTCGCAAAACGACGTCGCCGCGGTCGCCGCCGCCGTGCTCGCCCACCGCGTCGTCGTCTCGTTTCAAGCGCAGGCCCAGGGCACCAGAGCCAAAGACGTCATCGCCGATATCGTCAAGGCCGTGGGCAACGGATGAGCAGCGACGTCGTCGACTCCAAAGACGTCGACGACCCCGCTGCCGTCGGCGCCCGCGGCGCGGCTTTGCTCTCGCCCGCCGCGCTGCACGCGCTGGCGCCCCTCGAGCTGCGCGCCCGCCTCGTCGCTGACGCCCTCTTCGCCGGCGGCCACCGCTCGCGGCGCTTCGGCTCGTCGTCAGAATTCGCCGAACACAAGGCCTACGCCCCCGGCGACGACCTGCGCCGCCTCGATTGGAAGGTGATGGCGCGGCAGAACCGCAGCTATGTGCGGCGCACCGAAGACGAGACCCGCGTCGACGTCGTCATCGTCGTCGATACGTCGAGGTCGATGTCGTATGCTGGCGGCGCCCGCGGCGCCGACACCACCGCCAAGCTCGAGGTCGCAAAGACGTTGGCCGCCGCGGTTGCATACGTCGCCGCCCACCGCGCCGACGCCGCCGGCCTCTCCCTCTTCGCTGGCGACGAGAAGAGCTACCTGCCGCCGCGCGGCAAGAGCGACGCGTTCGCCCACATTTGCCGCGCCCTCGTCGACGTCGACGCCTCAGGCAAGACCGCCCTGCGCGACACGCTGCACAAGGTCGCCGATCGGCTGAAGCGCAAGACCGTCGTCGTCGTCGTCAGCGACTTCATCGACGCCGGACCGTTTGATCAAGGTGGGGCGCTCGATGCGCTGGGCGTCTTGCGCAAGCGCGGCGGCGACGCGCTGGTCTTGCAGGTGCTGCATGAAGACGAGCTCGATTTTCCCTTCGATGGCGTCGTCAAATTCGAAGACCTTGAAGGCGACCGCGAGGTGCAGCTCGACGCGCCGCTCGTGAAAAAGGCCTACCTCGACGAGCTCGCGCTCTTCTTGCGCGGCGTTGAAGACGCCTGCGGCGCCAACGACGCGCGCTACGCGTTGGTGCGCACCGACCGCTCGCCGATCGCACCGCTCGCCCACGTGCTCGAAGTGGGGCGCTGATGCTCTCGCTCTTGAACGCTTCGCTGCTCGGTGGGCTGTTCGTCGTCGTCGTCCCGACGATCATTCACCTGCTGTCACGGCGCCGCGCCCGCCGCGTGCGCTTCGCCCCGATGGAGCTGTTGCTCAAGTCGCAGAAGCGCACGGCGCGATCGATTCGTCTTCGCCAACTGCTGCTGCTGCTGCTGC
>JANNAY010000971.1:0-4651 GCA_031384945.1 Deltaproteobacteria bacterium | reverse complement strand
AACCGACATGGCCGTCGTCGTCGACACCGCAGCGGTCGTGGTCATCCTCCGGCGTAGGAACCGGCGCGCGGCGCGCAAAGAAAAAAGGACCGCCGAAGCGATCCTTTCGATGTCCAGTTGTGCGGCGAAGTCAGAAGACTTGTTTGCGCTTGTTGGATGGCAAGATGCCCAGCACATCGCGGTACTTGGCGACCGTGCGACGGGCGATGTCGATGTTGCGGTCGGACAGCATCTTGACGATGGCAGCGTCGGAGAGCGGCTTCTTCGCGTTCTCGCCCTGCACGATCTTCTTGATCTCGTCTTTGACCGCCTCAGAGGCGATGTTGTCGCCGTCACCGGTGTTGATCGATGAGTTGAAGAAATACTTCAATTCAAAGACACCGCGCGGGGTGTGCATGTACTTGCGGCTGGTGACGCGCGAGACCGTTGACTCGTGCATCTCGATGTCGTCGGCGACCTGCTTGAGAATGAGAGGCTTGAGCGGTCCAGCGCCATCGAACCAATCGCGCTGGTACTTCAAGATCGATTCACACACGCGGTAAATCGTGCGCTGCCGCTGGTGAATCGACTTGATGAGCCAGGTGGCCGTGCGCATCTTTTCTTTGATGTAGCTGCGCGACGGATCGGCCACGCGGATGCCGGCGGCCTTTTGCGCCTGCGCCTCGCGCATTTTGTCGACGTAGAAGCGCGACATCTTGAGCTTGGGCAGGCCGTCTTCGTTGAGGCTGACCACCCAGTCTTCGTTGAGCTTCATCAGGTACACGTCGGGGGTGATGTACTGAGAGTCGGGGTTCGTGCCCTGCGCGATGAAGTTTCTCGAGGGCCGCGGCTCGAGCTGCTCGATGATCTTCATGGCCTCGCCCACGTCTTCCAGTGTGCATTTGCACTGGCGGGCGATGGCCGAGAAGTTGTGCTTCTCGGCCTCTCTCATGTGCGTCTCGACGATGTTCCACACGAGGCAGTCGTTGTCGTAGCCCCAGACCTCGAGCTGGGCCAACAAGCACTCGCGCAGGTCGCGGGCGAGGCAGCCGACGGGGTCGAAGCGCATGATCTTCTTGCGCACCGACTCGACCCACTCGGGGGCGACGTCGAGGTCATCGGCGACGAGCTGGATGGGATCGACGCGCGGACCGTCTTTGGCCGACGAGGCGCTCTTGGCGCCGTTCTGCGGACCGTCTTGCAGCATGGCGGGTTCGTCGTCGTCGCCGAGGTCGTCTTCGCCGTCGACGAAGTGCATGGCGGCGCCGTCGTCGTCTTCGAGGCCGGCGTAGGCGTCGTGTTCGTCGTGCTCTTTTTTGGCGGCGGCGACCTTGGATTCGTGGGCGTCGACGGCAGCGTCAGCGACGCGTGTGGCTTCTTTTTGCGCGTCGGTCTGCTTCTTCTCGGGGTCGACCTTGATGCGCTCGGGCACCTGCATGGCGCCGTTGTCGAGGAAGCCCTCGTCGTTCATCTCGCCCATGAGCCGCACGGCGATCTCGCGCTCGAGGGCGTTCATCTGGCTCATGCGCACTTGCCAGAGCAGGTGCTCTTCGAGGGTCTCGCCGCGCGTCAGCGTCTGGTCGATGCCCGGCAGGTCGTCCATGCCGGCGTCTTTGCCGTTGCCGGCCGACGGCGGCAGGTAGCTGTACTGGTCGGCGTACGCCTCCCAATCGATCGACGGCTCGGTCGTCGTCGGCGTCGTCGCCACCTCGGCGGGGCGCTCGCTGACCGGCGCCTGCGACGACAGCTCGGACTCGCGGGCCTCGGTGGGCACCCGCGGGTCGTCGAGCATCTCTTCGAGGACAGGGTTGTCGACCAGCTCCTGGGCGACCGCGTCCTTGAGCTCGAGGTGATTCAAGGTCAGCAGCTTGATCGCCATCTTCAGCTGCGGCGTCATCACGACGCCCAACTGCAGCTTTGGAACGAGCTTCAGCTCCATCTCACACTCCCCGGGGCGCCGTGGCCCATCCCTTGCCTATCTGAACCGCTGGCAAGCCTACGCTGGCACAGCCCTCGCATCTTAGGTGGGCCCCTTCTGCGGCGCAGGCATCCCAACGCCGAATTGTCGCGCCATTCCCGCTTTGTCGACGTCGACGGCTTTTCTCCCCGCTGCGGATCAGGGGGTCGCTGGGCACCCGCTCCGCCGTCCGTCTGACCGCGTGTGACCGCGTCCGGACGCGGACGGTCGACGAAGCCATGGCGCCCGGATGCGACGGCGCCGTTGGCACAGCAGGTGGAGACGGAGCTTCACCAGGAGAATCCATGAGCCTCATCGCCGACGACTTCGAGACCGAGATCGCTTCCTTCGAAAACGAGCTGACCGCAGAGGTCGAGCTTCCCGTCGAGCAGGTGTTTCTCGCGCTGCACCGCGAAGAGCTGGCGCGGCTCGAAGGCTGAGCAGGTTGCGGGCCATGACGCTGCGGACGTGGTAGCGCTGTCGGCGTGGAACCGGTTCGACGTCGACAAGCAGCCCTGACAGGCCTCGTCCTCTCAGGTGGGGGCGCCCGCGGCTGCTACGAAGCTGGCGTCATCAAGTACATCCGCAACGAGCTGCCTGATCGCACGCGGCGGCAGGCGCGCTTCGAGATCATCTGCGGCACGTCGGTGGGGGCCATCAACACCGGCTTTCTCGCGGCGACGTCGCACCAGCCCGAGGTGCAGGGCCGCGCCCTCGCCGATGTGTGGGAGCGACTGCGCATCGACGGCGTCTACCAGGTGGGTCTGCGCGAGCTGTTGAACCTGCCGCGCTTTTTGTTTGGATCGCGCGGCCGCGGCGAGCTCGACGACGTCGTCGGCCCCGGCCGGCTCGGCGGGTTGTTGAACACCTCGCCGCTCGAGGCCCTGGTGCGCCGCGGCACCCGCTGGTCGCTCATCGACGAGAACATCCAAAACGGCGTGCTCGCTGGCGTCTGCGTCAACGCCACCCACGTCGCCAGCGGCAAGACCCACAGCTTTGTTCACGTCAAAGACGGCAAGCTGCCGCCGTGGTCGACCGACCCGTCGATCGTCGCGCGGCCGGTGAAGCTCGGGCCCGAGCACACGCTGGCGTCGGCGGCCATCCCGTGGATCTTTCCCTGCGTCGACATCAACGGCGAGGTCTACTGCGACGGCGGTTTGAAGCTGAACACGCCGATCTCGCCCGCCATCCGCCTCGGTGCCGACCGCCTGTTGGTCATCGGCCTGCGCGCCAAAGAAGAGCCCGCCGACGGCGGCATGACCATGCCCGTCGACGAACCCAAAAAAGACGCCGGCCGCCCCGACGCCGTCGAGCAGTCGCCGTCGGCCGCCTTTTTGTTGGGTAAGATTCTCAACTCTTTCTTGAGCGACAAAACAGAGTACGATCTGCAAAGGCTCGAGCGTTTCAATTCACTGCTCGAGGCCGGCGAACGCGCCTACGGCGACGGCTTCGGCGCATCCCTCGGCGCCGCCATGACCCAGGCCCGTGGCCAGAGCTACCGCAAGGTCGAGGCCCTGATGGTGCGGCCCAACGAAGACATCGCCGCCGTCGCCGCCAAGCATTTGCGGCTCGGCAGCGTCGTCGCCCGCGCCGGTCCGGTGGTCGGTCCGCTGTTGCGCAGGCTCGCCGGCACCGGCGGCGAACGCGAAGGCGACCTGCTCTCGTATCTGTTGTTCGACGGCGAGTACGCCGCCGATCTCGTGGCGATGGCGATGCGCGACGCCGACGCCATGCGCCAGAAGCTCATCGATTTCTTCGCTGTTTGATTTGTCAAGATCGGTCTAGTTCATGCGCAAAAAAGAGTTTGAAGCCAAAGACATCAAGGTCGAGAACGAGACCAGCACCGTCATCGTGACGTGGGCCGACGGGCACGTCTCGTCGATCCCCATCGATCGCCTGCGCGGCTACTGCCCCTGCGCCGTCTGCCAGGGCCACGACGCCACCGGCATCAAGTTCGTCCCCAACAGCTGCAAGGCGGTCTTCGACGCGCAGCTGGTCGGCCGCTACGCCATCCACTTCAAGTTCGCCGACGCCCACGACACCGGCATCTACCGCTGGGACACCCTGCGAAAGCTCGATCCCAAAGAGGTCGAGCGCTGGGGACCGCCGGAGACGTCGACGAAGGACAGCTGATAGGGTCGACCGCGATGCGGCTGCTCGCCCTCTTCGTCGTCGCTGTCGCCGTCGTCTGCACGGTCTTTTGGGCGTCGCCTGCTGAGGCGCGTCGCAAAAAGAAGCCAGCGCCAAAGAACGAGCCGCTCGACATCGTCGTGCTGCCCTTCGGCGCGCTGACCGGCAAGAAGGCCAACGAGGCCAAAGACGCCCTCGAGCTCGAGCTCGAGCTCGTCGACAACGCCCGCGTGTTGGCCGCCGATCAGGTGCTCGCCGACCTCGACGAGGCCGGCGACAACGCCTGGTCGCCCAACATCTTGTCGCGGGTCTTGAAGAAGCGCGGCATCGAGGTGCTCGTCGGCACGCCGCCGTCTGGCAGCAAACCCATCGTCGTCGCCTGGGCGCAAGACGGGCAGCCGCGCGTGATGCGCGAGGTCGCCGCCGGCGCCTCTCCTGATCAAATCGCGGCGACGACGCTGTCGGTGTTGAAGCCGGCGTTGGCGAAGTGGTCGACGTTGAAGCCGCTGAAGTTGGCGGCGCCTCCTGCTGCCGACGACGGCGACGACGATGTCCTCACCCGCTCCGACGACGAAGACGACGAAG
>JANNAY010000965.1:0-5261 GCA_031384945.1 Deltaproteobacteria bacterium | reverse complement strand
GGGCTGGCAGTCGCTCCGGTCGTCGGGCAGAGTGCGCCCATGAAGCTCGAGACGCTCGCCCTCTCTTTCTCGCTCGCGGCGCTGCTGTCGACGTCGCTGGCCTCTCCCGCCAGCGCCCGTCCGGCTTACGTGTCGCAAGTGCCGAACATCCAAAACAATTGTGGCAACTGCCACACCGCTGAAGGCGGCGGCGGGCCGCGCAACGTCTTCGGCCTCGACGTCGAAGCCAACATGCCCTTCAGCGGACCTGACGCCGAGACGTGGGGCAAGATCTTCTGCGCCGACTCTGACGGCGACGGCAAGACCAACGGCCAAGAGCTCGGCGACCCCTGCGGCACGTGGAAGCCGGGCGACGCCGACCCCGAAGGCGACATCACCCGCCCCGACGACGAAGCCGCCACCACCGCCGACGTCGGCGAGTGCGACGGCGCAGCCCCGCCCACCTGCGAGCTCGACGCGGCCGCCGGCGGCTGCGGCTGCTCATCGCGATCCGGTTTTCCTGACGTCGCATTGACGGGTCTGCTCACGGCGGCTTTGCTGCTCTTGCGCCGCGCCCGCTCTCGTTTGGTGTGACGCCCTGAGGTTGTTCATGAAGCCCGCCTTGAAGCTGATCCTCGCCGCTGCCCTGATCGCCCCCGCGTTGACCTCGACGTCGGCGCTGGCGTTCAGCTCGTTTCAGTCCGAGGTGCCAAACGGCGCCGTGGGCCGCTGCCAGACCTGCCACGACCGCACCTCGGGTGGCCGCCCGTGGAACGCGTTTGGTGACCTGCTCTTCACCACCAACGGCGGCACCGCCGACCAGCCCGGCACCGTCACCGCCAGCGCCGCCAGCTTCATCTGGTGGAACGCGGACATCTGCGGCGCCGACTCTGACGGCGACGGTCAGACCAACGGCCAAGAGCTGGGCGACCCCGGCTGCGTGTGGACGGGCGGCGCGGCCACCCGCGGCAGCGACATCTCCAAGCCCGGCGACGCCGCCAGCGTCTCCGCCGACCCCGACGGCGAGGGCGGCGCTGCCGCCGAAGGCGAAGGCGAAGGCGACACCGGCGGCGGCGGCGGCGACGGCGGCTGCTTCGGCTCGGCCCAGGCCGCGGCATTGCTGCCCGTCTTGCTGTTGCTGCGCCGCCGTCGTCGCTGAACGAAACCTTGCAGCAGGGCGTTGCGATGCGGTCGTGACCGGTCGCATCGCCTGAATTCGGCCCAAAAATTCGCATGGCGCTGTTTGGCTCCTTATGGTTCCAGACATGGCCCTCACGCCCCTCGACATTCAGCAGCAGCGCTTTCGCACCCGCTTCGGCGGCGGTCTCGACAAGACCGAGGTCGACGCTTTTTTGAACCTCGTCGCCTCTGAGGTCGAGAAGCTCGTCCGCGAGAACAACGAGCTCAAAGACGACACGCGGGTGATGAAGCGTCTGCTCGAAGACTACCGCGCCCGCGAAGAAGCATTGAAATCAACGATGATCACCGCGCAAAAGGTGACCGATGAAATCAAGCGCGGCGCCGAAAAAGAAGCCGACATTATCCTCGGACGCGCCGAGCTCGAGGCCGAACGCATCCTCGACAACGCCCAAGAGCGCCTGACAGAGTTGTTGCGCGACATCGGCGAGCTCAAACGCCAACGCGCGCAGTTTCTCTCGCTCATCAAAGCAACAATCGATCAGCACCACGCGCTGATCAACGTCGCCGAGTCCGAGGGCAGCGGCAAGCTCGAAGACAACCTCGCCGTGTTGCGCAAGCGCCAGGCGCCCCCGCCGGTGTCGACGGTGCCGGCGGCGGCGAACTCGAAAGAGTAGGCTTCGTCGTCGTGGACGACTTCCTTCGCACCCTGCTGATGATCACGAAACGGCTCGAAGATGCCGGCTTCGATTATATGGTGACGGGCTCGGTCGCGCTGATGTTTTATGGGACACCGCGCATGACGCGCGACGTCGACATCGTCGTGGCCCTCGAAGCCGCCGACGTCGACCGCTTCGTCGTGCTCTTCGCCGACGCGGGCTATCTCTCAGACGAGGCTGTGAGAGACGCCGTCCGTCGGCGCAGCATGTTCAACCTCATCTTCCACGAGACGATGATCAAGGTCGACTTTGTCGTGCGGAAAGACAGTGAATTCCGCAGGGCTGAGCTCTCGCGGCGTCAACGGCTCAGCGTCGCAGGTGAGACCGGCGAGGCATGGGTCGTCAGTGTCGAAGACCTCGTGCTCTCGAAACTTGTGTGGGCCAAAGACAGCCGCTCAGAGCAGCAGCAACGCGACATCGAGAACCTGGTCCGCGGCCGTGACCTTGACCGCGCTTGGCTCGATCGCTGGTCCGGTGACCTCGGCGTCGGCGATCTCTATGCTTCGTGGGTGAAGCCATGAAAGACACCACCGACGAGGCCCAGGCCCACTACGACGCGCTGATGGCGCAGAAGACGTCGCAGCAGAAGCTGGCGATGGCGGCCGATATGTTCTCGTTCGCGCGCAAGATGACGCGCGCGCAGATTCGCGCCGAAGGCATCACCGACCCCGACGAAGAGAATCGGCAGGTGGTGCTCCGCTGGTATGGCATCGACCTGAACGACCTGACGCCGCCCCGTTCCACAGGGCTCAAAGGGCCCGCAACACCTCGAGAGACTTGAGGGTCACGTTCTGGCGCTTGAGCCACGACGAGAACAGCTTGGCGACCTCTCTGAGCACTTCGTCGTCGACGTCGAGGGCGGCGGCTTCTCTTGCGCCGCCTTGCAACAAGAACAGCGCTGCTTGCCGGGCGTGGTCCGAGAACGGCAGGGCGCCGGTGTCGCCGTGGGCCAGGAGGTGGCCGCTGACGGGGTCGTAGGCGGTGCAGGGCAACCCCGGGTCGTCGACGACGCTGGAGAGGTCGGGCAACACGCCGAGCGTGTTCAACAGCTGCAGCTCAAAGGCGCGCAAGACCGGCGCGCGGGCGCCGTGCTTCGCCAACGTCGACAGCGTGTCGTCGACCATCACGAAGAGCTCGGGCTGGGGCGCGCCCTCGGGAATGAAGCGCTCGAGCAGTTCGCAGGTGTAGCCGCAGAAGCCGAAGACGCGAAGGTTCGAGCCGACGTCCATGAGGCGGGTGTCGACGTCGAGCTCTTTCAAATCCTTGAGGTCAGAGCCGCGCCGCTCGGCGAACGTCGCCCGCGCGAACGACGGGGCCTGCAATCCGGGAAAGCGTTTGCGCGACGCGCGCGCGCCGCGGGCGAAGCACGAGATGCGGCCGTGCGAGCGCGAGAAGCAGCGGACGATGACGTCGGCCTCGCCGTAGGCGACGACGCCGGTGACGACGACGTCATCGCTGACGACCTCAGCCACCGCTCATCCTCCAGACGAGATTTCGTTCACGGTGACGGGGGCGCCGAGCAGCTCGAGGCGCTTGGCGCATTCGGCGGCGGCGGGTTCGCCGGGGTAGCGCTTCACGCAAGCGCGAAAGGCGTCGACGGCGGGGTCTTTGGCGCCGGTGCGCAGGCGCGACTCGCCGAGCTTGAAGAACGCCGGCGCCAGCAGCTTCGTCGACGACGTGCGCAGTCGCTCTGAGTCGCAGTGCGTGATCAGTTCTTCGAGCACTTTTTGTTGGCGCGCGTCGCCGCCGCGGGCCTCTTCGACGTCGGCGAGCTTGGCGTAGGCGCCGCACAAATCGGGCTGCTGCTGAATGGCCAGCTGCAAATGCTGTGCGGCCAGATCGTGTCGGCCGAGCGCCAGCAGCGCCGATCCCATCTCTTGCTCGGCGAAGTACGGCGTCGGGTAGAGCAGGTTGGTGCGCGCCTTTTCGAAGTGCGGCAGCGCGGCTTCGGCTTGTCCTTTGTCGACGAGCACCACCCCGATCATCTGCTCCGCCTCGGGGTATTCGCGCTCGGCCGCCGACGCGTCTGACGGCGCCGTCGTCGACTTCAACACCACAGCTCGCTCAAGGTGCAAGAGCGCGTCGTCGTGGCGGCGAAACCCGAGGAAGTAGACTTGGCCGAGGACCAGCTGCAGCTGCGCGTCGTTGGCGTCGAGCTTCTCGCCGTCGAGCAGCTCTTTGAGCGCCTCGCGGTACTTGGCGTCGCGGCCGGGGGCGTCGCCCATGTCGACGGCTTTTTGTCCTTCGTAGATGAGGGCGACGGCGACCTCGTAGTGGCCGCGGGCGGAGGTTTTGTCTTTTTCGTCGGCGGTGTGTGCGCAGCCCCCGAAGCCAGCGGTGACGACGACAAACGCGAGGGCGAGGGCAGAGCGGCGCAGCATGGCGCGCACCCTAGCGGAGCCGGATCGTTTTTTCGACGTGGCCGTCGCTGGCGACGACGTCGCGGCCGCGCCTGGGGCAAGCTCGCCAGATGAAGCCCTCCCCCGGCCCGCCCCCCGGCCCGCCCCCCGGCCCGCCCGACGGCCCGGTCGGCCTCGTCACGTTCGACCCGCGCCAGCTCATTGACTGCACGCTGCCGTTCTCGGCGACGACACCGCGGTACCCAGGCGACCCAGCGCCAGTGATCACCAGCGTCGACGATCTCGACCACAACATGAGGTTCACGACCGTGACGACGCTGCTGCACGTCGGCACCCATGTTGACGCGCCGTCTCACTTTCGACCCGGCGGCAAGACCCTCGACGACGTCGGCCCCTTCGTTGGCTACGGCGTCGTCGTCGACTGCGGCGCCGAAGCCGTCGTCGCTGGCGGCGTCGACGTCGCTCGCGTCGCCGGCCTGCACCTGCTGCTGAAGGCCAAGCCCGACGCCGTCGTCGACGTCGACTTCGCCGCCGCCCTCGGCGCCGCCGGCGTGGGCTCCGTCTCCGTCGTCGGCTACTCCGTCGGCGACGCCGCCCACCGCGTCTTCGCCGACGCCGGCGTCGCCGTCTTCGTCGCCGTCGACCTCGCCCGGGTACCGCCGGGTCCCTGTCTGTTCATCGGTGCGCCGTGGCGCGTCGAAGGCGCCGAAGGGGCGCCCGCCCGGGTGTTCGTCGCTCCGATCGGGCAGCGGCCTTGAGGCGTCCTCGTCTTCGTTGTCGGAGAGCGTTTGTCAGCCGCGATCGTTGGGGTATGGGTGTGGTCCTCCCTCTAGAGCAGGTCGTCGACGACGATGCTTTGTTTCCGCTGCGGCTCCTACAACCCCGATGACGGCGTCCACTGCACGGTGTGCGGTCAGGATCTTTCCGACAAACAGGGGGGCGGCAAGTCCACGGCGAACCGGCGTCCGTCGACGGGCACCCACCAGACGCTGATCTTCGCCCCTGGCGAGCTGATCGCCGGCCGCTACAAGATCATCGACCTCGTCGGCCAGGGCGGCGTCGGCGC
>JANNAY010000909.1:0-3244 GCA_031384945.1 Deltaproteobacteria bacterium | reverse complement strand
GTTCGTCTCCGTCGAGGTTCTCGAGCACGGGCTCCTCGATTTCATTGCGTACTTCAACAAGTTCGACGCAAAGCCGTTGCGATGGACCTACACGGGGAGACCGCTGAGGGCATGAAACGATCAACATCGCCGCCCGGAAGCACTAGATTGACGCCGTGCACCTCCTCCTCGACCTGATCGCGCACCGTGGTGACCTCGCGAAGCTGCGCGAGCTCTGCGGCGACTGGTGCCTCGTCGGCGCCGTCCCCACCGCCGAAGGCGAAGGCGGGTGGAGCTTTCGCACCGACGTGCAGGTCATGGCCGGCACGCGCACGCGGGTGAACCTCACCGATGTCGCGCTGCCGCTGAAAAAGAAGCGCGAGGCCAGCGGCGTCGCCGGCACCGTCTTCGGCACGGTGCTCGTGGGCCGCGCCGCCTCGAACGACGTCATCATCGAGCACGAGTCCGTGTCGAAGCTGCACGCCCGCGTCGAAGTCAGCGAAGCCTCTGTCACCGTCAGAGACGCCGGATCCAGCAACGGCACCCGCGCCGGCGACGACGATGTCAGCGACGCCGGCGTCGTCGTCAAAGACGGCGGCGACGTCGTCTTCGGCGCCTGCGCCTTCGTCGTCGTCAGCGCGGCGAAGCTGCAAGACCTGCTGCTCAAGCTGGCGAAGTCGGCGAAGTAGCCGTCACTGCAGGCCGTAGACGTGCACGGGCTCAGGGCGTCCCTTCACCGGCAACGTGCCCTTGTCGATGAAGGTGAAGCCGCCGCCCGCCCGCTCTTTCGTCGTCGACGACGCCAGCAGCGCGGTGTGCAGGTCTTTGGTCAGCCCCTCGATGCGCGAGGCGGTGTTCACCGTGTCGCCGATGTGCGTGTACTCGAGGCGCAGCGGCGAGCCGATGTTGCCGCACATGACGCTGCCGGTGTGCAGGCCGATGCCGATGGCGAGGGGCGGCTCGCCGCGGGCGACGCGCTTCAGGTTCAACGCCTCGAGCCGCCGCAGCATCGCCTGCGCGCACTTCAGCGCCTGCTCGGCGGCGTTGTCGCCGGTGACGGCGACAGGAAACGCGGCGCACAAGCCGTCGCCGATGAATTTGTCGAGCACGCCGTGGTGGGCGAACACCTCTTCGACCATCTCGGTGAAGTACTCGTTGAGCAGCTTGACGACGTCGACTGGCGACATGCCCGACGACAGTGTCGTGAAGCCGCGGATGTCGGCGAACAAGACGGTGGCCTCGCCTTCTTCGCCGCCGAGGCTGGCGCCGCCGTCGCGGCCCAATTTGGCGATGAGCGGCGCAGGCAAGAAGCGCGCAAAGGCGTCGCGCTCTTGCACACGGCGCACGACGGCGTGCTGGCGGTTGGAGGCAAAGGCGCAGACCGCGCCGGTGCCGCCGATGAGCACGACGTCGAAAAAGAACAAGTGATCGAGCTGCCCGGTCCGCTGCAAGACGACGGCGGCGACGACGATGGCGACGGGGGTGGTGATGACGGCGGTGGAGATCCACGGACGCAGGCAGTTGGTGGCGAGCACCAACATCAGCCCCGGCACGATCGCGTTGATTTGCCGCACCCCGGCGTCGCCCGTCAGCCCCGGCAGGGCGTGCACGTTCAGCAGCACGACGGCGAGCACGATGGTGTCGAGCAGGGTCAAGACGATGGGCACCCCGGGGTGAAACCACCGCGCGAGCAGGGTGCGCGTGCCGACCAGATTCGCCAGTCCCCAGCCCAGCGACAGCGAGCCGAGCAACGAGAGGCTGCCGTGGGTGACGACGTCGAGCGTGCTGCTGATCGCGCCGAAGGCGACCCAGATGCACCCGCGAAACAGCGTGATGGTCCGCTCGATGCGAGCGGCCTCGTCGTAGATGACCGGATCGAGGCCGTAGCGGGGCGCGTAGCTCATGCGGGACCTCGGCGCCTTCTTCGTCAGGCTGCGCGACTCTATTCCCGCTGATCTTCTGACGTCGTCATTTGCGGCGTTTGGCCTCAGTCGACAAAGCGCGGGCGACAGGCGATGAGAGAGCAGCCATGAAGCACATCGCTCTCTCCGCCGCCGCTGTCGTCGCTCTCTCTTCGCTGTTGACGGCGTGCCCGCCGAAGCCCGCCGAGCAGGCGTTGCCTCCGTCGGGCCTCGCCGGCGTGCCGTCGACGTCGATCCCCATCAGCCCGAACGCGACGATGCCCGCGGGTCACCCCGACATCGGCGGCCATGACCCGTCGATGGGTGGCGACGACGGCGCGCCGCTGCCGACCAAGGGCGCGCCGCTGCCGAACTTCGGCACGCCCACGGGCGACTCAGTGGGCGCAGGCGCAGGCGGCATGGGCGCTGGCGCTGGCGTCGTCTTCACCGGCAAGGTCGTCGAGAAGCTCGAGGTGCCCAGCTACACGTACATGCGCGTGGCGACGACCGATGGCGACCAGTGGGTGGCGGTCTCGACGATGTCCGTCAACGTCGGCGACGTCGTGACGATCAACCAGCAGATCGTGATGAACAACTTCCCCTCGAAGTCGCTCAACCGCACGTTTGAGAAGCTCATCATGGGCACTGCCACCATCGGCGGCTGACCTTCGTTCGTTCGCGAACAGCACGGCGCTCCGGCCGCGGTGGGCATCCTCGACGTCGAGCATGCCGCCCGGCCGGAGTTTTTCTTTTGCGCTGCGCGCGGCCACGGCAGCAAGCTCTCGTCGTCGTCACTACGTTGTAGCCACCGGCTGACGAATACGATCGATCGAGCCCGAGTCGGCGCCTGCCTACACACTTGCAGCGCGCGTTCGTCGCTTGCACCCACTGGGACCCGGGGCCACGATGACTGACAATCGGGGAGGCGCATACGCGAGCGCTTGTTTTCGTCTTCATCTTCGTTGGCGGCTGCAGTCGATCCACTGATGTCACGCAGCAGGCGTCGCCGACGTCGGAGCGAACGCTGGCGTCGACGCCGGCCGCAGCCGCGGACTCGTATGTGAGGTCAGGCGCACCAAACCAGGCCGCCGGAGGCGAGGCCATCCTTCGCCTGCAAGATAGCGGCAACAACCGCGCGTTGGTACGGTTCGACGCGTTCGCCGGGTTCGTGTCCATGGCGCAGTTCCATGTCGCGCCAGCTTCCGTCCATGACGACGTCAAACGGTGCACCGCGATGGTTCGGCCGGACGCGCCCCAATTGTTGCCGTTGCTCGTGATCGTGAGCTCGATCGTCGCCGACACGAGCGTTTCTCCGCCGACAGCAGCGACGATGGCCGCGTCGTCGGCGGACTGCGGTGGCTCGT
>JANNAY010000907.1:0-2594 GCA_031384945.1 Deltaproteobacteria bacterium | reverse complement strand
CCGAGGGTTTCCTCCCGTTTGTAGTACGTCGAGGGTTTCCTCCCTGCCCGCGGGGAGGAAACCCTCGACGGCCGCCGCTGCGGGAGCAAACCCTCGACTCATTAGTTCGGATTTACCGAATCGTGGGCGGCGGGTAGTCTCCGGGCATGGCTAACACGGTGAGAGCAGCACTGCTGCAGACGGACTGGGCGGGCACCAAGGACGCGATGCTCGACAAGCACGAGCAAGCGGTGCACGACGCGAAGAAGGAGAACGCACAGGTCCTGTGCTTCCAGGAACTGTTCTACGGTCCCTACTTCTGTCAGGTGCAAGAGCCCGAGTACTACGACTACACGGAAGCGATTCCCGACGGTCCGACCACCAAGCGGTTCCAAAGTCTCGCCAAGGAAACCGGCATGGTGCTGGTGCTGCCGATGTACGAGATCGTGCGTACCGGCCTCTACTACAACACGGCGGCGGTGATCGACGCCGACGGCACGTACCTCGGCAAGTTCCGCAAGCAGCACATTCCGCAGACGAAGGGCTTCTGGGAGAAGTACTACTTTGCGCCTGGCGATGGTGGCTACCCGATTTTCAACACCGCGGTCGGCAAAGTCGGCGTCTACATCTGTTACGACCGCCACTTCCCCGAGGGTTGGCGTGCGCTTGGTCTCAACGGCGCTGAGATCGTGTTCAACCCGTCGGCCACGGTCGCCGGCACCAGCGAATACTTGTGGAAGCTCGAGCAGCCGGCCCACGCCGTCGCCAACGGCTACTTCGTCGCCGCCAGCAACCGCGTCGGCACCGAGGCCCCGTGGAACATCGGGCATTTCTACGGCCAGTCTTACTTCTGCAACCCGCGCGGCGAGATGCTGGCCGTCGGCTCGCGCGACAACGACGAGCTCGTCGTCGCCGAGCTCGACCTCGACCAGATCGAGGCCGTGCGCCGCAACTGGCAGTTCTACCGAGACCGCCGCCCCGACACGTACGAGGACCTCGTCAAGCAGCTGCCCTGAGGCAGGCGATGGCGCAGACGCTGTGCTACGACGTTTGCGTGCGCTTCTTCGCCGTCGCCCTCGTCTCCGTCCTCGTCTTCGTCGTCGTCAGTGTCAGCGCTTGTGCGCCGTGCCGTCGCATCGAGACCACGCCCCTCGCCCTCGACTGCGATCAAGCGGGGCAGTTCAGCGGCGAGCTGCACTTCGACAGTGCCGACAGCTTCCGCAGCTTTCTCACCGACCGTTGCTTGCCCGACGCCGACGCCTCCGAGGTCGAAGACTTCGTTGGCGCCGTCGACTTCAGCACAGACGCCGTCTTCGTCGCCCGCGGCTTCCGCGCCGGCACCGGCCGCTGCATCGTCAGCCGCGCCACCGAGAGCGTCGACGTCTGCGACAGCGGCCTGCAGCTCGTCTTTGACGATGAAGAGAGCGCCGACGCCTCGTGCGGCGGTCAGTGGACAGTCGCGTTCTCGCTGTCGCGCGACGACCTGCGCGCCGCCCTCGCCGACTGACGGTCACGGGCTCGTCTGTGGCGTTTTTGTCGACGTCGAATTCGCAAACGACGACGTCGAATTCGGCTGCGCCGCGCGCGTCTCATCGGCAGATCGAAGCCAATGAGAAGCCCATGAGTCGCGTGATGATCGTGGAAGACGATGTGGATGCCGCCGAGCTGATGAACATCGGCCTCGTTCGCGCTGAGTTCGAGGTCTTTGTCGCCAACGACGGCGAATCCGCCCTCGACAACTTCGACGCCTACGCCCCCGACGTCATCCTGCTCGACCTTGGCTTGCCGGGCATCGACGGCGTCGAGGTCGCCCGGCGCCTGCGCGCCCGCCCCGACGTCTCCACCCGCTGGATCATCGCGCTGACCGGACAGGGTGACGAGGTGCAGCGGCGGCGCTCGCTGCAGGCCGGCATCGACATGCATCTCGAGAAGCCCCTCGCTGTCGACGAGCTCGTCGATGTCGTGAAGGCCCTCGTCGCTGAGACCGCGCGCGCGACGCTCATGCCGCAGGGCCATGGCGAGACGTTGAGCGTGTTCGAGCGTCGTCGTCGGCAGCCCCTGCCCGGCGCGCCGGTCGTCGCCCCCGACAAGATGTTGGAGCTCGCCCGCGCGTTTCCATCTCTGCACGATTGCCCGCTCGTGCGGTGGGACGCCGCCACCTTTGACGACTGGGCCACCGACGCCTGCGACGACGACGCCGCCCGCCACGCCGCGCGCTTCGTTCTGTCGCTGTGGAACGACGCGTGGCCGTGGCGCGTCGGCCGCTTCGACGTCACCCGCGCCGTGCGCAAGTGGGACGACGAGCACCGCGCCGTCGTCATCGGCTGGACCCGCGAGCCGTGGTGGGCGTGATTTGACGTCGTGACGCCTTCCGTCTCGCTCTCCTCCCCTCCTACCCGTAGCGGCCCGGATGTCTGGTCAACGCGACAATGTTTGAGCCGCGCCCACGGGCTCACGATTGGTCACATCGCGAGGCACGCGGAACCACGTCGTCGCCTTGCGTTGCCCGCAGAGCCCCCAGTACCCCCGCTGCGCGGGGGCAAACCCAAATTCCACGGTGCCCACCCCCTTGAGACGCCCGGGCAGGGGATAGGCGGGAGATGGCTTTGCCCCCG
>JANNAY010000906.1:0-2903 GCA_031384945.1 Deltaproteobacteria bacterium | reverse complement strand
TACGTCGCTCCCAAAGCCTCGCTCCGTGCCATTCGGACGGCCGTCATGACCGAAATTTCGACGGCGCCGCCGGGTCTACTCCACCGCTTGGTTCTTCGTGTGCTGCTGGTGGCCGTGCTGATGAGCGCCGTCGTTGGGGTGTGGTGGATCATCACCGGGCGCATCTCGCCGTCGGGGGCGCGGCTGCTGTTGAACGGCGTCGGCCTCGGCTTGTTCGGCGCCTTTGGCCTCGCGGCCCAGCAAGCCGGCAAGCGCGCGCCGTCGTGGTTCGCCCGCCTCGGCCCGGCCGCCGCCGTCGTCGGCGCCACCTTGTGGGTGCTCGGCGTGTGGTTCGACGCGTGGGAGGCCGTCGTCTGGTGGCGCGCCAGCGGCATCGCCTTCTTCGTCAGCTTCGCCGGCATGCGCGGCGCGCTCATCTCGGCCGCCGACGTCAAAGACCAGGGCCGCCTGTTTCGCGCCCTCGCGCTGTCGGCGGTGTCGTTGACCATGGCCCTCGGCGTCTTGCTGTCGCTCTGGGGCCTCGGCGCCTTTGGCTGGCGCCTGTTCGGCGTCGGCAGCATCGTCGAGATGGCCGCCGTGGTCGCCGTGCTGGTGCACCGCGCGCCGCCCGCGGCTGAGACCGCTGAGAAGACGGCGGAGAAGAAAGACCCGCCGGCCTGAGCACGGCTGATCTCAGCGCTTCCGATCCGCAGACCTCACCCTCGCTTCGCTCGACCTCTCCACGGCCGCTCGCAAAGCCTCGCTGTGGAGAGTTGCAAACCGGCCGCCATCGTCGTTGTCGAGCGGGCCTTGAGCGACGCGCGGCCGGGCCGGGCGTCGAGGTGTGCGGCTCAGGCGGAAGGTCCAGCGCGCACGATGTCGAGGCCGGCGTTGTGCTGCCGGCGCTTCCACAAGAACGACCCGAGGCCGCCGACGACGACGAAGAGGGTGCCGCCGACGCCCATCGCCATCAGCTGCAGCTTCACGATCGCCGTGCCGGTCTCTTCGGTGATGCGCGCGCACTCGCAGAGGGCCTGACCGACGGCCGGCGTTTGGAACCAGGCGATGGCGCGCGGCCCAAGGGCCATGGCGACGACGTCGCCGACGAAGCCGCCAACGGCGAAGGACAAGGCGGCGCGCTTCAACATCTGCATGCGAGCAGCCTAGCCATTCAGCCGTCGCTCGGGGCCCTCCGCTGACGTCGACACGGGGATTCGTGCGAGAACCCGCGCATGTCGCAACAACTGCAGCGCACCCTCGGTCCCTTGATGATCTGGGGACTCGGCGTCGGTTACGTCATCTCGGGCAGCTACTTCGGTTGGAACCTTGGGCTCGAGCCCGGTGGTCCGCTCGGCATGTTGGCCGCGACCCTCGTCGCCACCGTTCTCTACGTGACGTTTGTGTTGGGTTACGCCGAGCTGTCGTGCGCCATTCCGCGGGCCGGCGGCGCGTTCGTCTACGCCCAGCGCGCCTTTGGCGAAAAGACCGCCTTTGTCGTCGGCACAGCGCAGCTCGTCGAGTACTGCCTCGCGCCGCCGGCCATCGCCTTTGCCATCGGCAGCTACATCGACACCGGCTGGGGCGATCGCATTCGCGCCGCCCTCGGCATGGCGCCCCCCCAAGAAAACGATGTCGTCACCGTCGTCACCATCGTCGCCCTCATCGCCTACGTCGTCTTCACCGCCATCAACATGCGCGGCGCAAAATTGTCGGCGAGCTTCGAGCTCGTCATCACCATCGTCGCCGTCGCCGAGCTCTTGATCTTCGGCGCCGTCGTGTTGCCGGGCTTCGAGTGGAAGACGTTCAGCCAGGACGCGCTGCCCAACGGATGGACAGGCGCGTTTCTCGCGCTGCCCTTCGCGCTTTGGTTCTATTTGGCCATCGAGGGCGTCGCGAACATCGCCGAAGAAGCGAAGAACCCGCAGCGCGATCTGCCGCGCGGCTTCTTGTCGGCCATCGCCACCCTCGTCGTGCTGGCGATGATCGTCTTCTTCGGCAGCGTCGGCGTCGCCGGATGGAAGGCCGTGTACTTCGTCAACGGCGTCGACGGCGCTTCGTCAGACTCGCCGCTGCCGATGGCCATCAAGCACCTGCACGGCGATGGCGTGCTCTTTGCCGTGATGACCAACTTCGGCCTGCTCGGCTTGATCGCCAGCTTTCACGGCATCGTGCTCGCGTCGTCGCGCGCCTTGCTCGAGATGGGACGCAGCGGCTTCTTGCCCAGGCCCATCGGTCTCTTGAACGAGAAGCGCGGCACGCCCGTCACCGCTCTCGCCGTCAACTTCGTCGTCGGCCTGCTCGCGCTGCTGACCGGCAAGACGGGCGATATCATTATCCTGTCGATCTTCGGCGCTCTCACACTCTACTTCTTCAGCACCATCGCGCTCTTTCGCCTGCGCAAGCTCGAGCCCGACCTGCCGCGGCCCTACAAGACACCGCTGTACCCGGTCGTGCCCGCTGTGTCGCTCGCCCTGACGGTGCTCGCGCTGACGGCGATGATCTACACGAAGCCGCAACTGTTCGGCATTTACGCAGTGATCATCGCCGTCGGCTTTGTGCTGTGGCAGGTGATCAAATCGATGACTACTCGATCGTCGTCTCCGTAAAGCCCGCCGAGCCGGTGATGTTGAAACCCACCGGCACCGAGACGTGCAGCGAGACGCTGTTGCTGAAGCTCTGCAGCGTCTCGGCGTCGATGCCAAAGGCGTCGCTCTCGCGCACCACCAGCGTGTCGCCGACGCCGAAGCGGCCGTCGCCGTTGTCGTCGTTTGCGAGGCGCAGCGTGCCCGCTTCGCTGGTGCCCGAGATCGGCAGCTCGCCGCCGAGCAGGCCGCCGACGAAGAGGCCGTCGACGTCGTAGGCGGGGCCGTCGCCGGCGGTCCAGGTGACGGAGTAGAGGTCGTCGACGCCGGCGCCGATGACGT
>JANNAY010000901.1:0-4995 GCA_031384945.1 Deltaproteobacteria bacterium | reverse complement strand
CATTCGCGCGCGAGGCCGACGAGATCGGTGCCGGGCGCGCCGTAGCCGTGGCAAAGCACGACGCAGAGGTCGGGCGGGCCGCTGCGGTCTTCTTCGTCGACGACGCGAACGGTGAGCGGGCCGAGCGGCGCGGTGATGAGCTTCAACATCAGTGCTTGCCCTCGCTGACGAGGTTGCGGTTCATCGGCGGGATCTCGACGACGAGGTCGGCCTCGACCTCGACCTGGCAGCCGAGGCGCGAGGTGCGCTGCAAAAAGGGCGCGTTGTCGAGCATGTCTTCTTCTTTGTCGCTGGCTTCGTCGAGCGACGCGAAGCCCTGCTTCACGATGACGTGACACGTCGAGCAGGCGCAGACACCGCCGCAGGCGTGGTCGAGGGCGATGTCGTGGTTGAGCGCCGCGTCGAGCACGCTGTGCCCCGCCGGCACGTCGACGGTCTTGTTCATCGGCAGAAACGTCACTTTGTAAGTCTTCGCCGTCATGCGCGCCTCGCCACTGTCTTCGACACTGGCGCGTTAGCCACCGACGTCGACGGCGGCAACAAGTAGCGGCCGAGCATCGCGCACAGCTCATGGCGCAGGGCCGCGCTCTCGACGAGATCGGGGCGGTGCAGCACGGCGTTGTGCGCGGCGCTCTCGACGCACGACACCAGCAAGAAGGTGGCCGCGTCGACGTCTCTGACGGCAAGGACGCTCTTGTGCTCGTCGAGCAATGCCCGCACGACGACCATGGCGCTCTGCTCGAGGTGCCGGTGCAGGACCGAGCGCGGAATCTCTTCAGAGAGCACGCGGTGCAGCGAGGGGTTGAGTGCATGCGCATCGAACATGGCGTCGACGGTCAGGGCGACGATGCGGGGAATCTCGTCGTGCGGATCTTTCGCGGCGTCGAGGCCCATGAGGTAGCCGCCGACCACGCTCATCATCTCGTCGTGGTGGCGCTCGCCCAACGCCGCCACCAGCGCCTCTTTCGAGGGAAAGTACTGGTAGAGCGAGCCGATGCTGACGCCGGCCCGGGCGGCGACCTTGTTGGTCGAGAGACCTTCGTAGCCGCCCTCGCTGAGTAAAATGTGAGCGGTCGCCTGCAAGATCGCGTCGACGGTGGCCTGCGCGCGCTCTTGCGACGGCTTTTTACGAGGAGACATCGCGCTGGCGGCACGGCGGTTCATGACGATCTCCGATGCGAGTTTCAAATGTGAGTGATCGCTCATATTCTGACAAGCAAGAAGACGAGGTGGGCGATGACGACGACGACGACGCCAGAGACGGCGACGAAGAAGAAGACGGCGCAGAAGAAGCCGCCGTCGTTCAACGGTGGGGTGCCGGTCGTCGGCGTGCTGCCGTGGATGCGCCGCGACGCCCTCGGCTTGTTGAGCGCCGCCCACGCAGCCAGCGGCGACGTCGTCAACCTCGACTTCGGCGTCAGAAACGTCACCCTGCTCGCCGACCCCGCCGCCGTCGAACGCGTGCTCGTGTCGCACGTGAACAACTACGTGAAGCAGACCCGCGGCTACGACATCTTGCGCAAGCTGCTCGGCAACGGGCTCGTGACGTCAGAGGGATCGTTCTGGCTGCGCCAGCGCCGCATCGCCCAGCCTGCTTTTCACAAAGAAAAGATCGCGGGCTTTGGCGCGACCATGCTGGGCTGCACCGACGACATGTTGGCGAAGTGGTCGACGACGCACCTGCGAGACGGGCAGCCCTTTGACGTCGACAAAGAGATGATGGCGCTGACCATGCGCATCGCCGGGCTGACGCTGTTGAGCACCGACGTCGACGACAAAGCGTCTGACGTCGGCGCGGCTTTGACCGAGATGGTCGAGCACCAGGTGATGAACCGGCTCACGTTGCCGTTCGATTTGCCGATGGGCGTGCCGATCCCCATGAACCGCCGCTTCAACAAGGCGAAGAAGATCCTCGACGACATCGTCTTCGCCATCATCGCCGCGCGCCGGGCCGGTGAGCAGAAGCCTGACCTGCTGACGATGTTGATGAGCGCCACCGACGAAGAGACCGGCGAAGGCATGAGCGACGCGCAGCTGCGCGATGAGCTGCTGACGTTGTTTCTCGCCGGCCACGAGACAACGGCGTCGTCGTTGGGCTTCACGCTGTGGCTGCTCGCCAACCACAAAGACATCGCAGACAAAGCCCGCGAAGAAGTCGACCGCGTCATCGGCAAAGACGGCGTCGCGGACGGCGCCGGCATGGTCGCTGCTGTCATGCGCATGCCCTATCTCGACGCGATCTTCTCAGAGCAGATGCGCCTGTTGCCGCCCATCGCGCTCTTGGCCCGCAAGTGCGTCGACGGCGACGTCATCGACGGCCACGTCATCGGCAAGGGCGATCTCATCTTCATCGCCCCGTGGGTGACGCAGCGTCATCCGCGCTGGTGGAAAGACCCGCTCACCTTCGATCCGACGCGCTTTCTCGACGGGGGCGAGCACGGGCAAGAAGGTCGCCCGAAGTACGCCTACTTCCCGTTCGCCGGCGGTCCGCGAAAGTGCATCGGCGATGTCTTTGCCCGCCTCGAGCAGAAGATCGTGCTCGCGCGGCTGCTGCAGAAGACGACCTTCAACTCGCTGCCGACGCCCGCCGTCGAACCGATGCTGACGGTGAGTCTGCGCGCCCGCCACGGCATCCCCATGACCGTGGCGCAGCGCTGATTCACAACCGCGCTGTGAATCTCACGATCAGGGCGTGATGCCGGCGGGGCAGATCTTCTGGCCGGCAGGCACCTCGAGTGGGGCGCTGTCGTCGTCGAGCGAGCGCAAGAACGCAGCGAGGTCGGCGATCTGGTCGACGTCGGGGCTGAAGTTCAAGTTGCCGCTGCGCAGGTGCACCGCGTACTCGCCGTTGGGATCGAGCAGGGCCTCGAGCGTCTCGGCGCCGCCCTGGTGCAAGAAGGGCGCGCCGCGCGCCATGCCCAACAGCGAGGGCACGTTGTAGCCGTCGGCGCCCTGGGCGGCGGCGCCGTTGACGCGCACTTCGGCGGCGCCGCGGTCGTCAGGGCCGTCGACGTCGAAGGTGCCGACTTTACGGCTCACGCAGGTGTGGCGCGCAGGACCACCAGCGACGTCGTTCTGCAAGACGAACAGCAGCGACGTGTCAGTGGTGGGCAGCTGCGGCCCGAGCACCTGACCAACCGTGGCGATGCCCTGTGAGGCCAGTGTCAGCGTCGTGAAATTGCTGTCCAGAACGGGCGCGTAATAGCGCTCGCTCAAGGTCCACAACGAACCAGCATGGCAGTTCTTGCAGCGGCCCTCTTCGAACTGCGCGGCGCCGCGGTTGATGGCAGCGACGTCACTGTGGTCACCGTGCGGCGTGCGCACCGACTTCAAGAACTGCTCGATCTCGTTCCATTCGTCGGGCGTGGCGCTGGTGTCGGCGATGGCGGCGGCGCTGCCGAGGTTGCCGTCGTTGCCGGCGAGGTCGATGCGGACGCCGATGTTGGCGGTGCCGTCGGCGTTGAGGTTGGGGCTGTTGACGATGGCGCCGGTGCCGCCAGCGACGTTGCGCGTGTTGAGCTCGAAGTCGTGGACCTCGTCGAAGATGGCCGTCCAGTTGAGGATGCGCTGCTTGTTGCCATCGGCGTTGAACGTCGCCGTCAAGTCGAGCGATTGCCGCGGCCCGGTCGGAAACGACCACGTCACATTGTCGGTGGTGCCGCCCGGGTGACAGGCCGCGCACGACACCCACGCCTTGTCTGACCAACGCGCGTTGCCAGTGTTGAAGAAGCGCTGGCCGTTGAGCGCCGCGAGCTCTGTGGGATCGGTGGGCTGCGGCGCCGACGGCAGATTCTCGACGACGGTCGTCTGCGCGCCGAGGTCGATGACCGAGATCGAGCGCGAGACCTCGTTGTAGGCCCACGCCGTGGTGCCGCGCACCGCGATGCCCGTCGGCGACTTGCCGGTCTTCAAGAAGTTGCTGATGCCGGCAGCGCCGACGACGGGGACCTCGGGGCCGAAGTCGATGCGGTAGGCGGCGTCGGCGGCGAGGCTGACGACGTAGCCGATCTCGCTGCCGGCGACGAAGGCGAGGTCGACGAGCACGCTGCCGAAGCGTTTGTCGCCGGCCTGGGCGGCGACGGCGGCGTTGACGTTGAGGCTGTCGCTCAAGACCTCATCACCAGTGAGCGCGTCGAGCACGCTGACCAGTCCCTGCACGTTCTGGTGAAAGTCGGTGGTGCCGTTGAAGCCCGCGGGCGAGGCGCCGACGTTGGCGACGTAGACGCGGCCGAGGTTGACGGCGCACGACGACAGCTGGTTCGGAAACATGCCGCTCGCCTCGAACCCGGGCACGCCCGACGTCAACACGGGCAAGAGCTGCAGCGCGCTGACGGTCTCGTCGGCGGGGTTGATCTTGAAGACGCGGCCGAAGCGCGAGTCGTCTTTTGCTTCGACGACGCCGGGGATGACGATGGCGCGGGCGTAGAAGTCGGTGACGAAGACGGCTTCGTCGTCGTCGTCAGCGTCGCCGTCGTTGGAGACGCAGACGCCCGACGGATTGCCGCCGGTGTGAATGGTGCTCGTGACCGTCATGCTCGCGGTGTCGACGACGGCGACGTTGCCGGTGACGAAGCTCGTGACGTAGAGGCGCGTGCCCGAGGGCGCCAGCGCCGCCTGCGTGGCTTCGTCGCCGACCGCGACGCTTCTGCCGACGGCGGGGGCTGCGCCGGTGGCGCCGGTGACTTCGACGACGACGCCGCCGAATTTGTCGACGACGTAGACGACGCCGTTGTTGGCGAAGCTGACGCTGACGGGTTCGCCGCCGGTGACGACGCGGGCGCGTTCGACGGGGGCGAGGGGGTCGGTGACGTCGAAGAAGGTGACGTCGCCGGTGGCTTTGTTGGCGGCGGCGACGGTGGTGCCGGCTTCGTCGACGGCGATGGCGCCGCCTTTGGTGGCGTTTTTGAGGGGGACGGCGGGTTCGCCTTCGCCTTCGCCTTCTTCGCCTTCGCCTTCGCCTTCGCCTTCGCCTTCGCCCGGTGGCTCGTCGCACGC